>JBMYPM010000023.1:0-9992 GCA_049600275.1 Porticoccaceae bacterium
GCCGCCTATAAAGCCTTTCTCAAAGAGATTGGCTATCTGGTGCCGGCGGTGGAGGATTTCTCTATCAGCTCAGCGAATGTAGACCCTGAAGTCTGCCTGCAGGCAGGGCCACAGCTGGTGGTGCCAATTATGAATGCCAGGTTTGCCCTGAATGCGGCAAATGCCCGCTGGGGCAGCCTCTACGATGCCCTGTACGGCAATGATGTTATTCCCGAGACTGATGGGGCTGATAAGTCAGGCGGTTACAATCCGGTTCGCGGCCAGAAGGTAATTGACTATGGTCGCGGCTTTCTCGATCAGGCGGCGCCACTGGCCGCAGGCTCTCACCGTGATGCCACAGCTTATAAGGTGGTAAATGGTCAATTAGTGGTGACTGATACCAATGGTGACAGCCTGCATCTGGCAAGCCCGGAACAGTTTGTCGGCTATAGTGGCAGCCAAGAATCGCCTGGATCAATACTGTTAATAAACAATAGGTTACATATTGAAATTCAAGTAGATTCCAGTAATCCAATAGGTGCAGCTGACAGTGCTGGTATCAAGGATATTGTGCTCGAGTCGGCGCTGACCACCATTATGGATTGTGAGGACTCGGTTGCAGCGGTGGATGCCGCGGATAAGGCGCTGGCCTACAGCAACTGGCTGGGCCTTAATAAGGGCACGCTGGAGGAGACTGTGGTGCGCGGTGACAGCAGCTTTGTGCGTAGCATGAATCCTGATCGCCATTACACTGCAGCCAGCGGTGGCCAGTTGTCGCTTAAGGGGCGCAGCCTGATGTTTATCCGCAATGTGGGCCATTTGATGACTAATCCGGCCATTCTCGATACCCAGGGCAATGAGATCCCGGAGGGTATTATGGATGGGGTTATTACCAGCCTAATTGCACTCCACGACCTTAAGGGCCAGCAGACCCTGAGCAATTCCGGGGCTGGCAGTATCTATATTGTTAAACCGAAGATGCATGGCCCCGATGAAGTGGCCTTTACCAACAGCCTGTTTAATCGCATTGAAGATTTGCTCCAGTTGCCACGCCATACCCTTAAAGTGGGCATTATGGATGAAGAGCGCCGCACCTCGGTTAACCTGAAAGCCTGTATACACGCAGCCAGGGGTCGTGTGATATTTATTAATACAGGCTTCCTGGATCGCACCGGTGATGAAATTCATACCAGTATGCTGGCCGGGCCATTTGCCCTTAAGGCAGATCTGAAGACCATGCCGTGGATCGGTGCCTATGAGGATCAAAATGTCGATATTGGCCTTGCCTGTGGGCTTAAGGGCAGGGCACAGATCGGCAAGGGAATGTGGCCGGTACCAGACCATATGGCGGATATGATGGCCAGTAAAATCACCCATCCTAAAGCCGGGGCCAATACTGCCTGGGTGCCATCGCCAACCGCGGCAACCCTGCACGCTATCCACTACCACCAGGTTGATGTGGCGGCCATGCAGAACCAGATTTCCCAGCGCAGCCCGGCAAAGCTGGATGATATTTTAACTATTCCACTGCTGGGCGATCGCCAGCTTGATGCCGGGCAGATTCAGCTGGAACTGGACAATAATGCCCAGGGCCTGCTGGGCTATGTTGTGCGTTGGGTAGAGCAGGGTATTGGCTGCTCCAAGGTGCCTGATATTAATAATGTTGGCCTAATGGAGGACCGCGCAACCCTGCGTATTTCCAGCCAGCATATTGCCAATTGGCTGCAGCATGGGATCACCGACAGGGACCAGGTGATGGCCACACTTAAACGTATGGCTGCGGTGGTTGACCAGCAGAATGCCGGGGATCCGGATTACTCGCCGATGAGTGGGGGTTTTGATAATAGCCTGGCTTTTGCAGCGGCCTGTGACCTGATATTCAAGGGCACAACCCAGCCCAGTGGCTATACTGAACCTCTGCTTCATCACTACCGCCAACGGGTAAAGTCCGGTGGTTAAAATGAGCATCTCTTTGTCTTGCCAGATGGTTATAGATGGTCAAGAATGCCAGTTAACCAGATTTAGAAATGCCCGCTTATGAAACAGTTATTCGTTGTCACTATTCTGCTCTCTGTTACATTTCAGGGGTTATGCTTTGCCGGTTCCCAGCCGGTAGTCAGCCTTGATCCCCTGGCACGTTTCCATCCGGTTATTGCACAGAGAGGAGTGGCAGTATCCCAGGAGGCTATTGCCAGCCAGGTTGGTGCGGATATCCTTGCCGCTGGCGGCAATGCTGTGGATGCGGCTGTGGCAACGGGCTTTGCCCTGGCAGTAACTTTACCCAGGGCCGGTAATATTGGTGGCGGTGGCTTTATGCTGGTGCACCTGGCGGACAAGAGTAAAACCATTGCTATCGACTACCGCGAGATGGCGCCTGCCGCTGCCTCCCGGGATATGTTTCTCGATCGCGAAGGGGATGTGGATTCGGTAAAAGCCCGTCACTCTGTGCACTCTTCCGGGGTTCCGGGTACCGTGGCCGGGATGATTTATGCCCTGGAAAACTACGGCACTATGGATCTGAAAGAGGTGATTCAGCCAGCGATCGAACTGGCCGATAAAGGGTTTCCCGTCAGCCCCGGACTGGCCAGTTCACTGGTGCGCTACAGAGACTACCTGTCTAAAGATCCCTCATCGAGCCGTTATTTTTACAAGGGCGATGGCGATTTTTACCAGGCCGGTGAACTTCTGGTGCAAAAGGACCTGGCCGCCAGCTTAAAACGTATTTCAGAAAAGGGCAGGGATGGTTTTTACGGCGGGCAAACTGCAGACCTGCTTATTGAACAGATGCGTCGCAACGGCGGAATAATCAGTTATAAGGATTTACACAGCTACAAAGTTATCGAGCGTCAGCCAGTCTGTGGTCAATATCGCAGCAATAAAGTCTGCGCTATGCCGCCGCCATCCTCCGGCGGTATTCACCTTATCCAGATGTTAAATATCCTCGAGGGCTGGGATCTGAAGGCTCTTGGGCATAACAGCGCCGCCTATCTCCATCGCCTGGTTGAAGCCATGCGCCGCGCCTATGCGGATCGCAGCCTGCACCTGGGTGATCCGGATTTTTATCCGGTGCCCGCCGAGCAGTTAATGGATAAAAATTATGCGGCTGAACTTCGCCAGCAGATCGATCCAGCCAAAGCCAGTCGCTCAGTGGATATCAAGCCAGTGCCAGCCAGGGTGGTTACTGAAAGCCCCGAGACCACCCATTATGCAACCTGGGATCGCTGGGGCAATGTGGTCAGCAATACCTACACCATTAACTTTTCCTATGGCAGTGGTATCTCTGTCGCTGGTGCCGGTTTTTTACTGAACAATGAGATGGATGACTTTTCCTCAAAGCCCGGCTCTGCCAATGGCTATGGGCTGATCGGCGGTGAAGCCAATGCAATTGAGCCCGGCAAGCGTCCGCTCTCCTCAATGACCCCAACCATTGTGTTTGACCAGCAGGGGGATGCATTACTGGCTACCGGCAGCCCGGGTGGCAGCACTATTATTACGGTGGTTTTACAGATACTACTCAACAGCATCGACTTTGATATGGGTATTGCCGAGGCCACCGCAGCGCCGAGAATTCACCATCAATGGCTGCCGGACAAGCTCAGGTATGAGCGAGGTATCTCGGTGGATACCCTGAATTTATTGACCCATATGGGGCATCTGCTGGGGGATAAGCCAGTGCGGCTTGGGGCAACCCAGAGCATTAGCAGCGATAAGGATAAAATTAAATATGCGGCTTCAGATCCACGCAGGCAGGGCTCAGCACCAGTTCCGGAGTAGGGGTGCTGTCAGTCTTTTTCGCCGTTGGTAAAAGAGGTGCTGTCGGCCAGTACGGCGCATCTCTTCTCACCAGTTTCCTCAACTAAATCTGGATATTTAGGCCTGGTCATATACTGGGCAAACCATTCGGCCAATAATTTTTCATCGTCCAGTGTCGCCTGTAACAGTTCGCGAACACTGGCAATATGGGCGGCCGAAATCTGCTTAGTGGCCATAGCCGGTGTCAGTGGCGGATCGATAAGATGCTTGGGTAGGGCAATCCCGCTTAACAGTTCGGTGGCCAGGTCGTCGAGCATTTCACTGGCTGCAGGTGCACGGAAACCCACTGAAAAGGTCGTGCATTCCCCAATCGCCACACCATGATGGGCGACTTTCGGTGGCAGATAGAGCATATCCCCTGGTTCAAGCACCCATTCATCGACAGGCTCGAAGTGCTGGAGAATTTTTAACGCTGTATTGGCAACCAGGGGGCAATCACCGTCGCACTCTGCACCGATCTGCCAGCGGCGCCTGCCAGCACCCTGCAATAAAAATACATCGTAATAATCAAAGTGCGGGCCGACACTGCCACCATCGGCGGCGTAGCTGACCATAATGTCATCGATACGCCACTTTGGCAGGAAATCAAACCTGGTAAGTAGTTCTGCGACTTCCGGAACCCAAAGGTCTACGGCCTGGACCAGCAATGTCCATTTATCTTCGGGCAGTCGGGCAAAGGTCTCTTCGGTAAAAGGACCGCACTGCAACTGCCAGTCCTGCTCCAGGACAATGCGCGACTCGATCTCTTCTTCAAGCGCCATGCCGGCAAGTTCATTGGCGTCAATTGGCGGCTGGAAATTTGCAATCGCACCGCGCACCAGCAGGGGCTTTTTCTGCCAGTATTCGGCGAGAAACTGCTCTCTTGAGATATCGCCTAAAATACTGGTTTCAACGGTCATAGCTTTGGGCTCTAGATGCTTTTTGCCTGTTGAACCGCATTGCCAATGTAGGATGCCGGGGTCATTGCCTTAAGCTCGTTTTTAGCGGACTCAGGGATTTCCAGTGTATCGATAAATGCCTGGATAGTCTGCTGATCCATAACATTGCCGCGAGTCAGGGCCTTAAGTTTTTCGTAGGGCTCTTCAATGGCGTAGCGACGCATAACGGTTTGAATTGGCTCGGCGAGAACTTCCCAGCTGGCATCCAGGTCGGCATTGAGTTTTTCGCTGTTCAGCTGCAATTTGCCCATGCCTTTAGCCAGGGAGGCGTAGGCAATCAATGAGTAGCCAAGGCCAACGCCCATATTGCGCAGAACCGTGGAATCGGTAAGGTCACGCTGCCAGCGTGATACTGGCAGTTTTGCTGCCAGATGGCCAAACAGTGCATTGGCCAGGCCCATATTGCCTTCGGCATTTTCGAAATCAATTGGGTTTACTTTGTGGGGCATAGTGGAAGAACCTACTTCACCGGCAATGGTCTTCTGCTTAAAGTAACCCACAGAAATATAGCCCCAGATATCCCGTGCATAATCAACCAGTATGGTATTGGCACGGGCCAGGCCGTCGAACAGTTCAGCCATATAATCATGGGGTTCGATCTGGGTGGTGTAGGGGTTGTAGGTGAGCCCAAGCTGGCTGATAAACTGCTGGGCATTGTCCTGCCAGTCAATATCGCCATAGGCGGAGATATGCGCATTGTAGTTGCCCACTGCGCCATTGATTTTACCGAGCAGTGGCACTGCGCTTATCTGGTCAATCTGGCGCTGTAAGCGGTAGGCAACATTGGCCATTTCCTTGCCGACTGTGGTCGGTGAGGCGGTTTGACCATGGGTGCGGCTAAGCATAGGCGCATCGGCAAACTCTCTGCCCATAGCGGCCAGGTTGTCGGCAAGTCCCTGCAGGGCAGGAATCACAATCTGGTCGCGACCCTCTTTGAGCATCAGCGCGTGGGACAGATTATTGATATCTTCCGAGGTACAGGCGAAGTGGATAAATTCATTGACCGCATTGAGTTCGGCATTATCGGCAATGGTTTCCTTGAGCAGGTATTCAACCGCCTTTACATCGTGGTTGGTGGTGCTCTCAATCTCTTTAACCCGCAGTGCCTGCTCGACAGTAAAGTTGTCGACCAGCTGGTTTAGAATGCCATTGGCTTCATCGCTAAAAGGAGCCACTTCACTGATTTCCGGATGATTGGCCAGATGTTGTAACCAGCGAACCTCAACCATCACGCGATAGCGAATTAGGCCATATTCACTGAAGACGCTTCGAAGCTGGTCGGTTTTGCTTCCATAGCGGCCGTCGATAGGCGATACAGCGGTCAGGGAGGAGAGCGGCAGATTGTTCATTGTTATTCCAGATACGGTCATTAATTAAGCCGCACATAATAACGGAAACCGCTGCAGGTTTCAGCCGCTTTAGCTTTTTATATAAGCCTTTCAATCAGGGTTTATATCAGTCTTTTAAGGCCGCGATAATCGCCTTGCGATAGAACACCAGATGGTACTTGCGGCCACCCAGCTGGTGCCATAAAACAGCACTTCGCACGGCAGAAAACAGCAGGCAGCGAATCCGTTCAGCAACTTTGGGTTGCTGCAGATAGATGGCATTGCCTTTAACCTGGATACGCTGTCGCAGTTTACTGATGCTCTGTTGATAGAGAGAGGCGAGGCTGGCAAAGACATTGTCATGAACCGGTGAAAAATGCTGGGCCTGTAGATTGGCGTTCTCTATGCCAGCGCCAATTGCGTCGAGCATCTCAGGGCGGCTGTTGAGCTGGCGCTCAATACTCAGTACTGACAGGGCATAGCTCAGGCAGTTCAGGCAGTAAGCGGTGCTTTTCTTGCGCTCGCCGAGTAGGGTTTTAACCGCCTCTGCACCGACCTTTAAATTACCCGCTGGGCCATATATATCCTCCAGGGAACTGGGATTCTGGTTAAGCAGGGCAGCCATGCTCAACGTTACTTGTTCAATCGGCGCATCGCCGCTATTGGCAAGCGTATCAACAAGCTGGCAGGCTTGAAAAACAGCCGCAAGGGCCAATGCCTGCTCGGTGGTGGGTTTTTTAAACATCAGTATTTTCGCTATTCCAGGTACTGCTAATAACCCCGCCACCAAGACAGTGATCATCCTGGTAAAAGACCACGGACTGACCGGGTGTTACAGCGCGCTGTGGGTTGCTGAAGCTGACTTCACAGCCACTCTCTGTTGGCGTGACCAGGCATTCCTGGTCCGGTTGGCGATAGCGGGTTTTGGCAACACAGGAGAAGGGCTCCCGGGGGGCGCCATTGATCCAGTTTAAACCCTCAGCTTTTAGCTTATCGGTAAATAAAAGTGGATGCTGGCCACCCTGGCCGACTACCAGGATATTGTTTTCCAGGTCTTTCTGCAGGCTGTACCAGGGTTCATCGCTGGTGCTGTTTTTTACGCCACCTATACCCAGCCCCTGGCGCTGTCCCAAGGTGTAGAACATCAGGCCCTGGTGTTGACCGATAATATCGCCCTCAGCAGTAACCATATCACCGGGCTGGGCCGGGATATACTGCTCCAGGAAGTCTTTAAAGCGTCGCTCGCCAATAAAGCAGATGCCAGTGCTATCCTTTTTACTCGAAGTGATAAAACCCTGCTCTTCGGCAATTCTGCGCACTTCGGGTTTTTCCAGTTCACCTACAGGGAACAGCGAGCGGGCAAATGCCTCCTGGGTTACCGCATGAAGAAAATAGCTCTGGTCTTTATTGTTATCCAGGCCTTTTAGCAGACGGGTCTGGCCATCAACTGTGGCTGCGCGACTGTAGTGGCCAGTGGCAATCAGGTCGGCACCCAGTATCTGGGCGTAGTCGAGAAAGACCTTAAACTTGATTTCCCGGTTACAGAGAATATCCGGGTTGGGTGTGCGGCCAGCGCGATACTCCTCGAGGAAATGCTCAAAGACATTGTCCCAGTAATCGGCGGCAAAGTTGGCGGTGTGCAGGGATATGCCCAGTTTGTCGCAAACCTGCTGGGCATCGGCAAGATCAGCCTTGGCGGTACAGTACTGGGTGTCGTCATCTTCGTCCCAGTTTTTCATAAACAGGCCCTCGACTTCGTAACCTTGCTGAATCAACAGGTACGCTGCTACCGAGGAGTCGACACCACCGGACATACCAACTATAACTTTTTGCGATTTAGTCATTATTCACCAGGCCGAACCTGAGCTACCAATTGAGGGTTTGCACTATAAAGTGTTGCGGAATATTTCCATAGGAAAAATACGCTTATCCAGATAATCATTCAGGCAGTTCATTACGCTGGGACTGCGGTGATACTGCACATGCTGCTCAATTTCAGCGGCGCTCATCCACAGTGCGCAATCTATATCTGCATCTATCGTTGCCTCTGTATCAAGATGAACTGGTGTGGCGACAAAGGTCAGTCGATAATAGGTGACACCAGTTGCCTCTGCAAAATAGGTTGATATACCAAGGAATCCGCTGACCGAGACAACCCAGCCGGTCTCCTCATAGGTTTCACGCAGGGCTGCAGCAATAATATCTTCCCCTGGCTCAACATGGCCAGCGGGCTGGTTAATATATTGGCGATCACCCTTGGTCTCTTTGACCATTAGGAACTGGCCATCTTTTTCTACGACGGTGGCTACTGTCAGGTGAATTTTATCGGGCAACTTTAATTCCTTTGTCTGGAGAATTTTTTTGTTTTTGAACGGTTCTTTGCGGCGCCTGCTCTTGTACGTCTGTCAGCACTTTTTGTATTTGGCATATGCACGGTGTCGAGGCGATATTTACCCAGTTCAATATTCTCCAGTGTCCAGTTGCCAATTGCGGCTCTTACCAGGCGCAGTGTAGGCAAGCCAACTGCCGCTGTCATTCGCCGAACCTGGCGATTGCGTCCCTCATTAATAACGACTTTTATCCAGCTGTCGCTGACGGTTTGGCGCTGGCGTATGGGTGGAACACGCGGCCACAGGTCGGGTTCATCGATAGGGTTACAGCTGATCGCCCTGGCCATACCGTCTTTAAGCTCAACCCCGGCGAGCAGTTGTTCGCAGTGGTCTGCAGTTACCTGGCCCTCGACCTGCACCCAATAGGTTTTGTTGAGCTTGTATTTTGGACTGCTGATCTGTGCCTGCAGCTGACCGTCATCCGTTAAGAGTAGAAGGCCCTCTGAATCATAATCCAGCCGCCCGGCAGGATAGATAGCTTTGATATCAATATAGTCAGCCAGGGTCTCTCTGCCCTTATCGTCAGTAAATTGACAGAGGACATTGAAGGGTTTGTTAAATAAAACCAGTTTCGACACAAATAATCTCAGTTTTTTGTCATTGTAAATGAAACAGAGTTACAAAAAAGTGTGAATATAATGCTAAAATGCATGGTTCCGGTAAAAATTTTTACAAACCTTACAAACATTTCAACCCTGCGGAGACTATGATGGGATACCAGCATATCCAGATTCCACAATCTGGTGAAAAAATTACAGTAAATTCAGACTTTTCACTTAACGTTCCAAACCAGCCAATCGTTCCTTTTATTGAAGGTGATGGTATTGGTGTAGATATTACGCCTGTAATGATCAAGGTGATCGATGCCGCAGTCGAGAAAGCCTATGCTGGTGACAAGAAAATCTCCTGGATGGAAGTCTACTGTGGCGAGAAAGCCGCAGAGCTCTACGAGGGTGACTGGTTCCCCACTGAAACTCTTGAAGCAGTTAAAGAATACGCTGTATCCATCAAAGGCCCACTGACTACACCTGTAGGCGGCGGCTTCCGTTCACTGAACGTAGCCCTGCGCCAGGAGCTGGACCTGTTTGTATGCCAGCGTCCTGTTCGCTGGTTTGAAGGCGTTCCCTCACCTGTAAAAGAGCCCAACAAAGTTGATATGTGCATCTTCCGCGAGAACTCTGAAGATATCTATGCAGGTATTGAGTGGAAAGCAGGCACCGATGAAGCGAACAAAGTAATCAAGTTCCTTCAAGAAGAGATGAGCGTTGCCAAGATTCGTTTTGACGAAAACTGTGGTATCGGCGTTAAGCCGGTTTCAGAGCAGGGCACCAAGCGTCTTGTCAGCAAGGCAATCCAATATGCTATCGACCAGAACAAGCCATCTGTAACTCTTGTCCACAAGGGCAATATCATGAAGTTTACCGAAGGCGCTTTCTGTGACTGGGGCTACGAAGTAGCTGTTGAGCAATTTGGTGCAGAGCCACTTGATGGCGGCCCATGGCACGTGATCAAAAACCCAAATACCGGTGAAGATATCGTTGTTA
>JBMYPM010000024.1:0-9952 GCA_049600275.1 Porticoccaceae bacterium
AATACAGCAGGCCCGGCAACGCATTGACCATTGAAGGGTTAGCCGCGATTTCATTTCCTGTGTATACTTGCCGGCCTCAGGAAAGCCGGGATATTGCTACACAAGGCTTTTAACCCCATATAAGAGCGCAGCTCTTATCGGGTAAATTTTTTTGACCTTATGTTTTTAACGGAAATTATCACGTGGAATTTTTTATCTTTGTCAGTGAGCAGTGGTTACTTATCAGCCTTTTGGCCGCTCTAATTGCTGTATTCTTCCTAACCGAACAGAGCAAGAGCGGTAAATCGATCAGCACCAGCGAGCTGGTTCGCATGATGAACAGCGATGATGCTGTAGTGGTCGACGTTAGAAGTGGCGCTGAGTTCGATTCCGGGCATATTCACGGCGCAATAAATATTCCCCATCAAAAGCTTGCCAGCCGCATCGCCGAACTGGAAAAGTATCGCGAAAAGACAATCGTCATAGCCGATAAGATCGGCCAGCATTCTGGCGCTGCAGGTAAGAAGCTGAGCAGCGAGGATTTCAATGTTCGCCGCCTCGGCGGAGGCATCAGTGAATGGCAGGGCTCAAGCCTGCCCCTGGTAAAGGGTAAATAGACCCGCACCTGCAATTCAAACTCCCTCACGAAAATAGAGAACCCTATGTCTCATATCGTACTGTTCGGAACACGTTTCTGTCCCTTTTGTGTCGCTGCACGTCGCCTGTTAAGCGCTAAGGGCATAGACTACCAGGATATAGCCCTAGACAAGGATCCGGACCTGAAAAGTCGTGTAATGTCTAAAAGCGGCCGCAACACGGTTCCCCAGATCTGGTTTGGAACCGATCATATCGGCGGCTTTAATGAACTGCGAGACCTGGAGGCCCGGGGCAACCTGGATGCGGCAATTAAGTCCGGACTTGAATTGGGCGAAACTGTCTCCATATAGAAAGCAGGCAACCCACAATTATTAAAATCGAAGTATAAAAATTTAAGGCATAATCATGACTGATAAGAATACTGCTCCTGAAGCAGCCAACCAGGATAACGCCGCGGGACCAAACTTTGCGGTACAGCGTCTCTACTTAAAAGACCTCTCATTTGAAACCCCCCAGGGTCCAGCTGCTTTTCAAAAGCAGTGGAAGCCCAAAGTCAGTCAGGACCTGAGCACCAAGTCGGCAAAAGTTGATGACAACAATTACGAAGTGGCACTGCGCATCACCGTCACCGTCAAGGATGAGGAAGAGACCATCTACCTGATTGAGGTTGAACAGGCAGGCCTGTTTACCATCAAGGGGATTGAAGACCAGCAGCTGGCACAGGTATTAAATGTCACCTGCGCAACTATGTTGCTGCCCTATGCTCGTGAAGCGATCGACAGCACACTGATCAAGGGATCCTTTCCTCCACTGATGATTCCACCGATTAATTTTGAGTCTCTTTTTAACACTGCCCTAAAACAATCAGCTGAAGCAGCGGCGGAATCCAAGACAGAAGCGAACACTCACTAACCAGTGATAAAAGCGCCTCGGCTAAAACAAAAAACCCCGCTTTTTAGCGGGGTTTTTTACAGGCGAAAATCGGCACTCACATCTCTCCAGACCCTAATTTTTAGCCATTTATAAAGCCTGGTTTTCCATTTTATATTCCTGCAACTTTCGGGTCAGCGTATTGCGACCCCAACCCAACAGCTGGGCTGCATCTTTTTTTCGCCCGCCGGTATGGGCCAGCGCCGTTTCTATCATTGTACGCTCAAACTCTGGCAGCGCCTGGGAGAGAATCTCCCTGTGGCCCGACTGCAATTCTCGCTCACTCCAGCGTCTCAGCATTTGCTGCCAATTGCCCTGGACTCGCTGCTCAGTGCTGGCTTCTTCCGCTTTTAGCTCCGGGGGCAAATCGGTGAGTAAAACCTCGCGCCCGGCGGCCATCACGGTCAGCCAGCGGCAGATATTCTCTAACTGGCGCACATTGCCCGGCCAGGCTAGCCCGTAGAAGAAGTCTTCGGCCTCCTGGGACAATACTTTTGGCTCCATATCCAGCTCTTTTGCGGAGCGGTGGAAAAAATGCTTCATTAACTGGGGTATATCCTCACGGCGATCGGCCAGCTTGGGCAGATGCACACGAATAACATTGAGGCGGTGATAGAGATCTTCCCGGAAACGGTTATCCTCAACCAACTCCTCAAGATTCTGGTGGGTTGCTGCAATAATCCTGACATCCACCTTGACCGAGGTGTGGCCACCAACCCGATAGAACTCGCCATCAGCCAATACACGCAGCAGGCGGGTCTGGGCCTCCGGCGGCATATCACCAATCTCATCCAGGAACAGGGTTCCGCCATTGGCCTGTTCAAAACGGCCTTCCCGGCGCTGGGCCGCACCGGTAAAGGCGCCTTTCTCATGGCCAAATAATTCTGACTCGATCAGGTCATTGGGGATAGCGGCCATATTCAGGGCGATAAATTTTGAGCTTCTGCGCGGGCTGTGCCTGTGCAGGGCATGAGCTACCAGCTCTTTACCGGTTCCCGACTCACCGTTGATAAGCACGGTAATATTTGAATTGGAAAGCCGGCCAATGGCGCGAAATACTTCCTGCATAGCCGGGGCTTCGCCGATTATCTCCTGGGTGGGCGGGGCTTCCACCGGCTTCAGTTTGGATTTTTGCTCACGGGCAAAGGTTACACCGCGGCGCGCCACCTCGACCAGCTCATCAAGGTCAAAAGGCTTTGGCAAGTACTCAAAGGCACCGCCCTGATAAGCTGCAACAGCACTATCAAGATCGGAATGGGCAGTGGTTATTATCACTGGGATATCCGGTCGCGTGGAGTGAATCTGCTTTAGCAGCTCAAGGCCGTCAATTCCTGGCATACGAATATCGGAGATAATAATCTCAGGCTGTGACAGCTTGAGTGCCGCCAGCAGGTCATCGCCATTTTCAAAGCTCTGCACCTCAATGCCGTCGCGCTTAATGGCTTTTTCCATAACCCAGCGCAGTGAACGGTCATCCTCAGCGATCCAAATTTCTGATGTGTTCTGCATGCTATGCCTTTATAGGTAAATAGATTGAAAAACAGGTGTGACCCGGCTCTGACTCACACTCAATAATGCCCTGATGAACATTGATCGCCGACTGGGCGATGGTCAGCCCCAGCCCTGTGCCCTCACTGCGACCGCTAATCATAGGGAAGAAAATACGCTCTTTAATATCGTTTGATATACCTGGGCCTGTATCAATAATATCCAGCCGGCACAGCGCCTTGTGATACTCACCAGCAATTGTGAAGCTCCGCTGAATTCGACTTTTAAAGGTTAGCCTTCGCTCTTCAAGGCCAGCTTCAAGGATTGCCTGCATGGCATTTCGCGCGACATTTAAAACCGCCTGGATCAGCTGTGTGCGATCACCGGACATATTCGGAATACTCGGATCATAATCCCTAGTGACCACTAACTTACCTTGAACCTCAGCCTCTACAAGGGATGCAACATGTTCGGTGACTTCGTGAATATTAATCTCTTCAAAGCTTGGCAGCTGGCTTGGGCCGAGCAGGCGATCGACAAGCTTTCCCAGGCGATCGGTTTCAGCCGTGATAATTCGACACAACTCTACGGTCTCATCATCCATATTGCTTTCGGTTATCTCGTCAGCCAGCAGTTGTGCGGCACCACGTATGCCACCCAGTGGATTTTTAATCTCGTGAGCCAACCCGCGAATAAGGCTTCTCGATGTGTTATGAACAGATAGCAGAGCCTCCTCGCGGTTGATTCGCAAAATACGATCAATCGGCTGCATCTCCATTAAAATCCACTGGCCGGAATCAATGCTTATAGGCGTGACCGTGTAATCCACCTGAGAGGATCCGCCGGGGCCACTCAGGAATTCATGGCGGATGGTATGGGGATTGCCGTACTGAATTGATTCCTGGAGTGTTTGGCGGGCTGCTTCGCTATCGTCAAATAAGTCATTGGCGGCTGTACCGCGCAGACGCACGCTGCCAACCTGCAGCAGAATTTCTGCCGCCGGGTTGATGTAATCGATCAACAAATCCTGATCCACCAGTAATACAGCTGTATTCAGGTTGTCGAGCAGCAATCTGTGCAACTGGTCTGAGGTCATAAATGCCATGCCAACTAAGTGGGCAATAGGGTTAGTTAAATATTAAATGTGGGTTAGCCTATTTATATCTGCAATAAACAGGCCAATAATTACAGTCGCAATTAAACGGCTAAACTGCTGTTCAAGCTGTTTTAAAGCACTATTTGAAAGGATTATACGTCGTCTTTTAAGCGCACGCACCAGTTTGGTGCATGCCCTGCCTGCACAACAGGCTAGTTTCTCTTGAAATGGCGCTGGACATAAACCCTGACTGACTGGGAATTGCCCACTGTTTCACCGTTTTCTGTGACAACACGTGCAGAGACCCTGTGAGAGCCACGCTGCAAGTTGCCTATAGCTCTGGATGTTGCCGCTATTGGAGAACCCTGAGCAACTCCATCCAGGTAAAACTGCACAAAATGCCCCGGCTGGAGCTCAGGAGCCAGCGCTAAGTGGACAGTAATTTCTTGCTGGTCGTAGTGAACAAGGCTCTCATCCAGCGGAGCGACCAGGTCAACCTCCGAATAACCGGCAAAAACCTCTGGGCCAGCTGGGAGCGCTGCAGGCTCTGCGGGACTCGATACAGGCAATTTGTTAATAGGCGGTAACTGAAGTTGATCCCCATTGTTTTCAGCTGGAGGTGTATCCGTATAGATGACCCTTCCCGCTGGATCTACGATTTTATAGATCTCTGTCTCCGCCAGGCATACAGCGCTGACTGCAAGAAAAATTGTCGCGAAAAGTGACTTTACCATCTGGCCTGCTATCTCAAATCCTGATTGAATCAACGAGGTTTAGAGCGCTGAATACACCGGGCTCTAACTAAAGACTAGACCTTTTCCAGGCAAAGAAAAAGCCCGCCATTTCACAATGGCGGGCTTGTTTCGGTGTTGCTTTGTTTAAAATGTATCAGCTATTAAACGCTGTAGTACATATCAAACTCTACCGGGTGAGTGGTGTGCTCTACTCGGTAAACTTCTTCCATCTTCAGCTCGATGTAAGCATCGATCATATCGTCGGTGAATACGCCACCGGCTGTCAGGAACTCACGATCAGCGTCCAGTGCATCCAGCGCTTCACGCAGGCTGCCAGCAACCTGAGGAATAGCTGCAGCTTCTTCAGCAGGCAGATCGTAGAGATCCTTGTCTGCTGCGTCGCCTGGGTGCAACTTGTTCTTAACACCATCGATACCAGCCATCAGCATAGCGGCAAACATCAGGTATGGGTTAGCAGTAGGATCACCGAAACGTGCTTCGATACGCTTGCCCTTAGGGCTTGGAACGTATGGAATACGGATAGAAGCAGAGCGGTTGCGAGCAGAGTAAGCCAGCATTACTGGTGCTTCAAAGCCTGGGATCAGACGCTTGTAAGAGTTAGTTGAAGCGTTGGCAAAAGCGTTGATCGCCTTAGCGTGCTTGATGATACCGCCAATGTAGTACAGGGCAGTTTCGCTCAGGCCAGCATAGCCGTCACCAGCAAACTGGTTCTCGCCATCTTTCCAGAAAGACTGGTGACAGTGCATACCGGAACCGTTGTCTCCAACGATTGGCTTAGGCATAAATGTCGCAGTCTTGCCGTAGGCGTGAGCTACGTTGTGTACGCAGTACTTGAGAATCTGAACCTGGTCAGCTTTCTTAACCAGGGTATCAAAGCGAATACCGATCTCACACTGACCAGCTGTACCTACCTCGTGGTGGTGAACTTCTACCTCAAGACCCATCTGCTCCATAGCAGCACACATTGCAGCACGCAGATCGTGCAGGCTGTCTACTGGTGGTACGGGGAAGTAACCGCCTTTAACACCGGGACGGTGACCCATGTTGCCATCGGCAAACTCACTGCCAGTTGCCCAGGCAGCTTCGTCAGAATTGATCTTGTAGAAAGCTCCGCTCATGTCGGAACCCCACTTGATATCGTCGAATACAAAGAATTCTGGCTCTGGACCAAAGTAGGCTGTGTCGCCCAGTCCAGTTGAAGCCAGGTACTGCTCGGCGCGCTCAGCGATGGAGCGTGGATCGCGCTCGTAGCCCTGCATGGTTGATGGCTCAACAACACCACAGCGTACGATGACAGTTGGCTCGTCAGTGAAAGGATCAAGGATCGCAGTGCTGTCGTCAGGCATCAAAATCATGTCTGATTCGTTAATACCTTTCCAGCCTGCGATGGAAGATCCATCAAACATTTTACCTTCAACGAAGAAGTCTTCACCAACTTCGCCGATGGGGATAGATACGTGCTGCTCTTTACCCTTGGTATCAGTAAACCGCAGGTCAACCCAGCGAGCTTCGCTTTCTTTAATAAGATTTAGAGTCTTCTCAGACATGTGTTCCTCCAATTTGGAATTCGTTGTTCGTTATTTTAAGAAGCCTTGCAGATTTCTCTCATAGGGCCGCCCGCCTGCAAAGTACACAGCAGACTTTTCGTATGAATGAAGTGCAATAGTCGTGCCAATAGGTCAGCGCTTGCGCCAATCAAATCCACATCCTCTCCCTCTAGCGCCTGGTCTGGTATTTCGCACCACGACAGCTAACCGATAAAGCCACCAAAGACGCCTATACGCACTTTTATGGTGCGCCATCAATAAAAAAGCACCATATAGGTGCAATTATCCTGACTTTGTTGGTGGCCGCTATTCGACCGGGCTAGTATAATGCCCATCTGCGCAGATTCTGTCACTTTTTCTGTTCTATTTTGCCTCAAAGCACCAATTAAGCCCTTAATTTGTAATACCAATGCTAATGGAATGCCCCTGATGCAACCAATTGAAAATGTAACCACCCCCAAGCCAGGCGATATTATTATTGATGTACGCCACCCTGACGACGCTGAGCAGAAGCCTCTAGGCATTACAGGCAACCAGGTCATTCCCCTGCCTTTTTTTAATCTCGGCAAATCTGTTGACCAGCTGGACAGGCAACAAACCTATCTTCTCTACTGCGACAAGGGCATTATGAGTCGCCTGCACGCCGACGCCCTCAGCAAGCAGGGTTTTACCAAAATCGGTGTTTTTACCCCTGTAGCAGATAACCCCTAAACTCAGCTATCAGCTAACCCGGGCAGGACTGTGATCTATTTCACATAAATTTAGTTGATTAGTACCCATTTCCACTGAGAACGGACTATATTTAGCACTTACCCGCTATTTTAAAAATAAAATCTGCCGCAGGATGCAGCCGATGATGAGCACTGAAAACTTGCTCGGGGAACCCAAGGAAGCAGAGCACTTCAATCCCCGCTCTCTCAGAAAATCGATACAGGTAGAGCTAGAAAAGCAAGCGCTGGAAAACCTTGTGTTTGGGCTTGGCGTGTCTGCGATAAGTGGCATCATTCTATTTCTGCTGGCCACAGACAATAGCCCCTCAGTACTTCAATGGATCTGGCTGGGCAGCTTGGTCGCCTCGTCACTGACTCTCTGGTTATGGATAGTCCACAGCAGCCGTTCAGGCGGCCTTTCAATCCGCCAGACCCGTCGGGTCATTGCTATCGCCTCCAGCCTGTTTGCTGTTTTATGGGGCCTGGCCGCACCTCTGTTTATCAACCCGCAACAATTCGAAACCTCGGCGCTAACAGTAATCCTTATCGCCACACTGGCTTTTTCCTGGCCCCTCAGCCACACCCACAGCAGGGTTTTTCGCCACCTGTTTCTCAGCGCTATTTTCGCGCCCCTGCTGGGCAGCCTGTATATCCTCTTCCCGCAATTACACCCAGGCTTCCTGGCTCTAGTAGCACTGCTCTACGCACTGACCAACAAAGCCGTGAAAAATTACCGCAGGGGGCTGATCGAAGTAACCGGCAATATGCTTAGAGCCGATCAGCGCTCCCAGCAAATTATCACCACCAGTCAAAAGATAGCCAGCCTGATCGAACAGACCCCACTGGGTTTTATTGAATGGAACCAGCAGCGGGAAATTATCAGCTGGAATCCAGCTGCCACAACTATTTTTGGTTACGCTAAAGAGGAGGCGCTGGGACGCACAACGGACTTTCTATTCGACCAGAAAAAAACCTTCTTGCAGCAGCAGGTCGAGAACGATCTTTTCCTGTTTGGCAAAGATTTCTCCGGCACTGCTGAAAATATTACCAGCGACGGCACGGTGATCATTTGCGAGTGGAATGATACCCCTCTGTTTGACGATGCAATGAATGTGGTTGGTGCCGCCTCTTTTGTGGAAGATGTCACCGACAGGGTCAAATCGGAAACGCGTATCAAGCAACAAGCCTATTTCGATCCACTGACCGGGCTACCAAATCGCCATCGCCTGATGGAAGAGCTGACCCGGGTAATTTCTCTCGCCCAGCGCAACCAGAATTACTGCTCACTGTTATTTATCGATCTCGACCACTTTAAAGAAATTAACGACACCCGCGGTCACCACTATGGTGATTTAGCCCTTACCCTGTTTGCCCAGCGACTGCGCAAAGTGATTCGAACCGAAGAGGCGGTCGCCCGGCTGGGCGGTGACGAGTTTGTTGTGCTGCTGGAAAACCTCGGTCGAGAGGAGCAGGCATCGCGCCTGCTGATTGCCCAGGTCGCCGAGAAAATTATTGATGCAGCCCGCGAACCCTTTGTGATCAAGGACGAAAAATTTCGCATTAGTTGCAGCATCGGCATTGTCTTGTTTAATGACGGCAGCGCCGATGGAGACGCTATTTTACAGCAGGCCGACAAAGCGCTTTACACCATCAAGCGCGAGGGAAAATCGAATTTCTATTTCCACAACCAAAAACCACCCTCGGAGCTTCAAGCCCAGACTGTCCTCCTGGAACAGCTGCAGGACAAGGCCAATACCGAGTCGTTTATGCCTTTCTTCCAGCCTATTCTTGACACAGAGACCAACCTGATCAGCGGGCTGCAGATATTCCTGCGCTGGAGAAACCCCGATAATGAACTGATCCCCGCCAGTGAAATTATTTCACTACTCGAGTCCGGCTCAATGATTGTCGATATCTCCCTGTCGCTGCTCGAACAGATATTCCGGCAAATTGAACTCTGGAGAAACCAGGATCTATGGCGCGAGGAACAGAAAATCTACTTTACCCTCAGCCTGCGCGAACTCGAGCACTCATCTTTTATCGATAATCTCGATCAACTGCTGTGCCAGTTTAAGGTCAAACCGGAAACCCTGGTATTTGGCCTGCACACAGAGACACTTCCCAAGATTCACAAGCCCCTGGGGCAGCAGCTGGGCAAGTTAAAAGAGATGGGGATCAGCTTTATTGTCGACAATGTTGGCTACCAGAGCCTGCCAATTCAAAAATTGCGCGATTTTGACATCGACACCATCAGGATTTCACACAAACTAATGTCTGAATGCACCTATATGGAAAGCTCGTGGAACCTGGTTAAGGGCCTGGTCGAGCTGGCCAAATCCGTCGACTTGAAATGTATTGCCCCCTGCGTTGAAGAGCCCGAAAAACACCATCTTTTGCTGGATACCGGCTGCCAGTTACTGCAGGGAAACCTGATCGCACCCCCTTCTCCAGCGACCTCAATTACGCGAATGCTAATCGAACGCAACGTCAGCCAAAAAGAAGAAACTCTCGCTTAGCAAAAAGATCCGTAGCAGTTTCTGAGAATTCCACTATAATCGCGACCTTTTGCGCCTACTGGTATCTCTCATGTCCATTGAAAACTTGCGTAACATTGCAATCATCGCCCACGTTGACCACGGTAAAACAACACTGGTTGATAAACTCCTGAGTCAATCAGGCACCCTCGATCGCAAAGATGTCGGCTCCGAGCGACTGATGGATTCGAATGATCAGGAAAAAGAGCGCGGCATTACTATTCTGGCAAAGAACACTGCCATCAACTGGAATGACTACCGCATCAATATCGTAGACACCCCTGGACACGCCGACTTCGGTGGAGAAGTAGAGCGC
>JBMYPM010000025.1:0-9876 GCA_049600275.1 Porticoccaceae bacterium
AAATTTAGTGCCTATGACAGGAAAAGAAGCATTGAAATAATGCCCAGAAGTTGTCACAGTACAGCCCGGCTGAATAAGCCGGGCTGTTTTTTTATCTGACGAGATTCTGCCAGCAATATGCAAGCGACAAATATTCTTTTTTTAATACTCGGATTGGGCTGTTTTGCCTTCTATCTCGGGCGTGGACGGTCATTGGCAATTGCCAAGCCGCTAGGTGGTGTTCGCCATCTGCACTCCCTGCCTTCCTACTACGGATTTCACGCAGCACTCTGGTGTGCGCTTCCCTCTCTGTTTCTGTTAAGCCTGTGGATGATTTTTGATGATCTGCTAATTAACAGTATGGTGATGGATGCTCTGCCTGCAGCAAGTGCTCCGGCAGATTCGGCCAGCTACAATCTGCTGCTCAACAAAATTGCCAATTTAGCTGACGGTATCTTGCCGCGCAGTGGTGAGAGCGCAGTTCTGGTAACGGCTGCCGACCAAATGCTTAATTACCGGGTGGTCTCGCGCTGGTCGTTGACTGCGCTGATACTCAGCCTTTCTCTGGTGGGTCTGGCCTGGGGTTGGTCGCGCACCGCGCCAAAGTTCAGAGCGCGTCCAGTGGTTGAAACTGTCGCTGAAAAAATCTTGCTCGCCTGTGCCTGTCTGGCGATCTTTACCACCCTCGGTATTGTGCTGTCGGTGTTATTTGAATCTATACAGTTCTTCCGCTCAGTACCGGCTTTTGATTTTATCTTTGGTCTGGAGTGGAGCCCGCAGACGGCAATCCGCGAAGATCAGGTAGGCTCCTCCGGTAGCTTTGGTGCAGTGCCGCTGTTTGTCGGTACTCTGCTGGTCTCCGCTGTGGCTATGGTGGTTGCCGTGCCGATCGGCTTGATGTCGGCTATCTTCCTGGCCGAATACGCCAACAAGACAGTGCGCAGTTACGCCAAGCCGGCCCTTGAAGTGCTAGCGGGTATTCCCACTGTTGTTTACGGCTTCTTCGCCGCTTTGACCGTCGCGCCGTTTTTGCGCGATCTGGGTGAGGGCTTTGGCCTATCGGTCTCCTCCGAGAGTGCCCTGGCCGCTGGTGGTGTGATGGGGGTGATGATTATTCCCTTTATCTCGTCCCTTGCCGACGATGTGATTACCGCTGTACCCCAGTCTATGCGCGATGGCTCTCTGGCTATGGGTGCCACCAAGTCTGAAACTGTGCGCCGGGTGATTATCCCCGCAGCACTCCCGGGTATTGTCGGCGGTATTATGCTGGCGGTGTCCCGCGCTATTGGCGAGACCATGATTGTAGTAATGGCGGCCGGTATGGCGGCCAAGCTGACGGCTAATCCGCTGGATTCCGTGACAACAGTAACCGTGCAGATTGTTACCCTGCTGACCGGTGACCAGGAATTTGACAGTCCAAAAACCCTGGCAGCTTTTGCCCTGGGATTAATGCTGTTTACCGTGACCCTGTTACTAAATATCTTCGCCCTGCATATAGTTAAGAAATATCGAGAGCAGTATGAGTAAGTCTGTAGATAACTTAGAAAAAATCAGGAAGTCCCTGAGTCGCCGCAATCGTGCAGAGAAGCGTTTTCGCTGGTACGGCCTCACCGCTGTCCTTATTGGCCTGACAGCGGTAATGCTGCTATTTACCGATATTGTCAGCAAAGGTCACGGCGCTTTTCGCATCGCTTATTTGCAGCTCGATATCACCTATGATCAGGATCTGATCGGTATAGATAATCTGACTGATCCGCAGCAGTTAGCGCTGGGCAATTGGCAGGCAATGCCCAAAGTCGCTCTGCGTAATCAGTTCCCAGATGTTTCCGGTCGTAAAGATAAGCGCAGCTTATATGGCTTGGTCAGTAATGGTGCCGGCTTCGATCTTAAAGATCGCCTGTTGGAGAATCCTTTACTCCTAGGTGATAGTGAGACGCTGTGGGTATTGGCTGACGATGATATAGACACCTATTACAAATCCTGGTTGGATGGTGAGCCCTACGATGCGCGACTGACTGCTAAGCAGGTCGCATGGATTCACGAGCTTCACGATCAGGGCAAGATACGCCTGCAGTTCAACTCTAATCTATTTACCCGCGGTGATTCCCGAGAGCCAGAACAAGCCGGTATTCGCGGTGCCGTTATGGGCTCGCTGCTGACATTGATTCTTACTCTGGTTCTCTCATTCCCAATTGGCGTCGCGGCAGCGATCTATCTGGAAGAATTTGCGCCAAAGAATGCCTGGACCGACTTTATTGAAGTGAATATTAATAACCTGGCTGCTGTGCCATCGATTATTTTTGGTCTGCTGGGTCTGGCGATCTTTATTAATTTTTTCCATGTGCCAAGGTCGGTGCCGATCGTCGGTGGTCTGGTATTAACCCTGATGACATTGCCGACCATTATTATTACCAGCCGTGCGGCAATTAAGTCAGTACCGCCGTCAATTCGCGAAGCGGCACTGGGTATGGGTGCCTCCAAGTACCAGATGGTTCTGCACCATGTGTTGCCGCTGGCACTGCCCGGTATGTTGACTGGCGCAATTATCGGTATGGCCCAGGCGCTGGGTGAATCAGCACCGCTGCTAATGATTGGTATGGTCGCCTTTATCGTCGATATTCCCGGCGGCTTTAGCGATCCGGCAACCGTGTTGCCTGTACAAATCTTCCTCTGGGCAGACAGCCCGGAGCGAGCCTTTATCGAAAAGACCTCCGCTGCCATTATGGTGCTGCTGAGCTTTTTAATTGTTATGAATACAACAGCCGTATGGTTGCGCAAGCGCCTCGAGCGTCGTTGGTAGGAAGGAATTAACTATGAACCAGAATGCCTCAACTGCAGGTACAAAGCCTGCGAAGGAAGCAAAGCCTGAAGCTATGCAGACTCTCGAGTTAGCCGATAATGAAGCGACCGTGGGCCAGTGTTTTACTGACAAGCCAAAGATGAGCATGCGCAACGTCAATGTTTTCTACGAAGACAAGCAGGCCATTCACGACGTGAGTGTGGATATCGCCAAGAATGAAGTGATTGCCATGATTGGCCCCTCGGGTTGTGGCAAGTCAACATTCTTGCGCTCCTTAAACCGTATGAATGATACGGTTGATGGTTGCCGGGTAGAGGGTAAAATTTGCATGGACGGTGAAGACCTCTATGCGCCAAAGCTCGATGTGGTTGAGTTACGAGCCAGAGTGGGTATGGTGTTTCAGAAGCCAAACCCATTTCCAAAATCTATCTATGACAATGTCGCCTATGGTCCAAAGTTACACGGACTGGCCGACAGTCGTGTGGATCTGGATGAGATCGTAGAAAAAAGCCTGCGCAAAGCCAGCCTCTGGGACGAAGTTAAAGAGCGTCTGCACCAGGCGGGTACCGGTCTCTCTGGTGGTCAGCAGCAGCGACTCTGTATTGCCAGGGCCATTGCGGTAAGCCCTGAAGTGATCCTGATGGATGAGCCCTGCTCGGCACTGGATCCAATTGCCACGGCAAAAATTGAAGAGCTGATCGAAGAGCTGAGTGAAAATTTCACTATTGCCATAGTGACCCACTCGATGCAGCAGGCAGCGCGAGTGTCTCATCGCACAGCCTATTTCCATCTCGGTCGCCTGATTGAAGTAAACCCAACCGAGCAGGTATTTACTATGCCTGGGCACCGGTTAACTGAAGCTTATATTACTGGTCGTTTCGGCTAGAATTAATAGACAGGAGGTAAGGGGAGCAAGATGGACAAAATGAAGTTCGAAAATCATTACATGAAGCAGTTCGACGAAGAGCTTGAAGAGATTCGCACTCGTCTAATGGAGATGGGCGGCAAAGTCGAACAGCAGCTGCAAAATGCCATTCGCGCCGTCAGTGATGCAGATAGCAAACTGGCCGAAGAGGTGATTAAGGAAGAGAAACTAGTTGATGAAATGGAAGTCGATATCGACGAAGCCTGTATTCTTATTATTGCCCGTCGCCAGCCTGCGGCCAGCGATCTGCGTCTGGTGATGATGGTGACCAAAGCGGTAAACGATTTGGAGCGTATTGGCGACGAAGCGAAAAAGATTGCCAATCACGCGGTTATCCTTGCCGGTGAAAGCAAGACATCTGAAGGTTACACTGAGGTTCGTCATCTGGGCCAGTCAGTTGTCAGCATGCTATCCAATGCACTGGATGCCTTTGCGCGTTTTGATGTAGATGCTGCAATGCGCACTTTAGAAGAAGACAAGCAGATCGACCTCGACTACAAAACAGCCCTGCGCGAGTTAGTCACCTACATGATGGAAGATCCTCGCAGCATCAGCCGTGCGATTAATATTCTCTGGGTAGTTCGCTCCCTGGAGCGCATTGGCGATCACGCGAAAAATCTCTGCGAACAAATTGTCTTTGTTGTTAAAGGTAAAGATATCAGGCATCAGTAGATAGTCTCAAAATTAGCTAGCCATAGAAGCCCTTTTCTGTGGTTAGCTGATGCTTCTTGCGCAAGGTAAGAAGCAATTAAATCTGTCATATTTAAGTCATTTTTCTGTCATTAAACATTCACGCCATCGTCATTTTTGACTGTTAATTTGCACCCTTATCGATGCAAGGCGCATTTGCGTGCGCCTCAAATAATTGAATTTAACAGTCATGACGCGAGGTTGGGTGGAAGATGGCCAGAAAATGGTTTTTTGTATTGAGTTTGGTAGCTTCATTTATAGCGCCCAGAGCGTTGGCTGAGGACCTGTTTGTCCTTGTTTTTCTTGAAGATGCGCCACTTCGACATGTAAAAGTCGCAGTTGACGGCAAGATTGTCGGCGTTACTGATGGCAAGGGTCTGGTTCAGGCTTCATTGACCCCTGGTGCCCACAAGCTCTACCTGATTGATGACGACCTGGCGATTCCTGTTAGATTTAATATCCCTAAAAATGGTGAAGTTGAAGTCTCAGCTGTATTTAGCCGCGAGCAGGGTGTTGAGCCGGTTGTAAAGAGCCAGGCATTCACTGCAGGCAGCGATGCCACTGGCTATATTGCCGGTGTTGTAACTTCGCCATCTGGACTGGCGATTGCCGGCGCAACCGTTGAGGTTGTCGATGTTCAGCTATCGGCGAAAACCGACGCTGAAGGTATCTACACTCTTGAACTTCCCCGCGGCCTGCACAGTGTTGAAATCACCAGAGATGGTTACAGATCTTCAAGCATTGATGCTATTCGTGTGTTTGCCGGCCTCGGTGTCAATGCACGCTTTAAGCTGCTGAAAAAGCCGCCAGCTGATTCGGCCATTGCACTGCCGTCACCGCGTCTGGAAGAGGTTGTTGCTCTGGGCGTATTTAACCCAACTGAGGGTGCTGGTGATGTTCAGCGATACGCTTCGTCAATTGTCAGCGCGATGGATGCGGATCAGATCGCCCGCTTTGGTGACAGCGATGTGGCACTGGCGATTGGCCGAATTGTTGGTCTCAGTGTTAGTGAAGGCAAATACGCCAATGTTCGTGGTCTCGATGGCCGCTATATCGCCACCAACTTTAATGGCATTCTGATGCCGAGTACGGATCCACTGCGTCGCGATATCCAGCTCGATCTTTTCCCGTCCAATATTGTTGAATCCATTGCTGTTCAAAAATCATTTTCAGCAGATCAGCTGGCATCGACAACCGGTGGCTCGATCGCTGTAAAAACCAAAGGACTGCCCGATGAACGCGTTGGCAGCCTGTCAGTTTCCACCGGGTTTAACAGCAGCTTTACCGGTGATGATGTTCAGGGCTACCGCGACTCAGTTACTGAGTGGGCTGGCTTTGACAGTGGCTTGAGGGATATTCACAGCGGTGTATTGGAAGCCACAGACGGCGGTAC
Source organism: Porticoccaceae bacterium (assembly GCA_049600275.1). GTDB lineage: Bacteria > Pseudomonadota > Gammaproteobacteria > Pseudomonadales > Porticoccaceae > HTCC2207. The sequence continues at coordinate 5,788 of JBMYPM010000025.1, forward strand.
TTCACTGACTATCTGTGATCCTGATGTAGCTGATATCTGTACTCGCCCTGAAGTGGCACTTGCCTACGCGCTTACCTTTAAGCCCGACTATGATCTGGAACCGGTTACTGCCAATCCAAATATTGGCTTTGATGCGGACTTCGGTGATCGCTTTGAATTTGCTGAAGGGGAGCTCGGTTACTTTGTTGCCGCCTCCTATGGCCGCACCACTGGCTACCGCGGTGACGCAAGCCTGAGCAACCCAATTAACCTGACCGGTATGTATAACCGCACACAGGACACAGTTTCTGTGAATGGCTACGGCGTAGTTGGCTATGAGTTTGACCGCGGTGAAATTCTCTCCAAGACAACCCTGTTGCGCTCCACAGATGATACCTCGAGAAACACCGTTGCTGTGGATGTTGAAGGCGTAAACCGCGACAAGACAATTTTAGAATATGTGCAGCGCCAGCTGTTCTCCCAGAGCGTTAGTGGTCTGTATGATTTTTACCTGGGTGATCTGGAGAGCAAGATCGATTGGCGTGTTGGTTATTCGGAAACTGACCGTATCGAACCGGATCGTCGCCAGTACTACTTACAGAACGGCAGCCTGGCAACATCGTCACTTGAGCGTCGCTGGTCAGATCTAAACGAAGTCAGCGATGATATTGGTTTTGATTACACCGGCTCTTTTGAGTGGGGCGCTGAAAATTTCACTTCTCTGGTGGTGGGTGCACTGGCTTCGGATAAACAGCGAACCGTTGATCTCTACCGTTTCGGTATTCGACTGGGTGATGATCCAATTTCCCTGAATGTAACTGATGGCATTGAATCTCTATTGTCGGTTGAAAATTTTGCCGCCGATGCATTTAGACTGCGACCAGCGACTGGATCAACCGACTCCTACGCGTCCGCAGAAAAAATAGAGGGCTATTACCTAAAAGCGATCAATGAATTTGGCAGCGCCTGGACAGCCGAATTGGGTGCACGCTTTGAAAGCTTTAGTCAGGATATTAGCTACCCTAATTCCTCATCAGCTGCGGCTGGCACTCTGGAACACGAAGCCTGGTACCCGGCGTTTAACCTGTCTTGGCGCGGCACTGAGGAACTTCAGTTCCGCCTGGGCTACAGCCAGACAGTTTCATACCCCGGTCTTATCGAGCGCTCTGCATCACAGTCCTATGACCCATCAACCGATGACCCCATTTTTGGTACACCGGAGCTAATGGTTTCCGAGATCGATAACCTCGATTTACGTATGGAGTACTACTTTGGTGAGAGCAATAGTGTTTCGTTGGCACTCTTCAATAAGGAAATTATCAATCCTGTAGAGCGTGCAATTCCAGACGCTTCTGGTTCCGCTGCCGATGGTATTACCTTTAGAAATCAGGAAGCCGCAGAACTCGATGGCATCGAATTTGATTTCAACAGCGTGGTATTTGATCGCGATGATCACTCGGTTTTCGTCAACGGCAATATTACATTTATCGATTCAGCCGTAACCCTGGGCGCCAAGTCGCTTCAGCTTGAAGGTGCCGGTTCCAATGGCCGTCAGCTACAGGGCCAGTCTGAATACCTGGCAAACCTGCAGATCGGTTACGACCATTATCCATCCGAGCAGAAGGTCACTCTGCTGGTTAACTATTTTGACGATCGAATCTTCCGTACTGCGCGAGGCACTGCACTGGGGCCGATTGTTGAAGTTGGGCGAACCCTTGTTGATATGAATTACGAGAAGTCTTTCTCAGAGCAGTGGACGGTAAAACTCAAGCTTAAAAACCTAACGGATGAGCCAGTCAGTTACACGCAAAACAATAACTTAATCGAGGTTTATGAAGTCGGGACATCGATCAGTTTATCTCTGGATTACAGACTTTAATTTTACAAATCGGTAGTAGGTAAAGCGAAATTTACCATTTGGGATATTTCGTTAAAAAATTTAAAACACATTAAATAGGAAAGCTAAACATGAGAACTAATCTATATGTAGGGTGCCTGCTAGCCTCTATGGCACTCGCAGGTTGTGATGGCAACAGCGAGAGTGCAGGTGACATTACGGTAAACGTTGAAGGCGATGTTATTGATAACAGCGTGACAACAACAGAGACGCCAGATGTTGAAACGCCAGTTGTAACTGGTCTCTGTGCTCAGGTTGAAGAAGCAGCATTTGTTGCTTTCAACGATGATTGCTCACAGGGCACGGTAACAGGCACTATCGACACTGATTACACATTTTTGCAAGAAGTTAACTACATCCTCAGCGGTGTTGTTCAGATTGGTAACGGCAATGTAGCGATCGCTTCTCAGGTTGAGTACGACGCAGTGGTTGCCCAGGGTGTTGAGCTGACAGTAGAAGCCGGTTCAGATGTTAAAGCTGCCGCTGATGGTGTTTTACTGGTCACTCGCGGTTCTAAATTGATTGCTGATGGTTCAGCAACCAGCCCAATTACATTTAGCAGCCTCGACGCTGACTATGACGGCATGGGCGAATGGGGTGGCGTAGTTGTTCAGGGCTTCGCACCACAGTATGGCCAGGGCGACACTGGCGCTTGTTTCGCCGACGGTGAAGTCTGGTGTAACGTTCAGGGTGAAGGCGGTGACTTCGTTAAAGAATACGGCGGCAATATTGCCGACGATAACAGCGGTGTTATCCGTTATGTACGTATTGCTGAAGGCGGTCTGATCGCTGGTCCAAACAACGAGATCAATGGTTTGACTCTGCAAGGTGTTGGTCACGGCACTGTGATTGACTACATTCAGGTTCACGGTAACCAGGATGATGGTATCGAGTGGTTCGGTGGTACAGCTAACGTTACTCACGCTGTTCTGACTGGCAATGACGATGATGATATCGATTTTGATGAAGGTTACATGGGTAACATTCAGTACGCGCTGATCATTAAGAATCAAACTCCTGGTGCTGTTCCAGTGGGTTCAAATGATCCCCGCGGTATCGAGCTGAACTCTTCTGATGCCAGCTACACACCCCAGACTGCTGGTGTTATCGCCAACGTGACTATTATCGGTGGCGACGCAGCTAACTCTAAAGGTGAGTTCGGTATGCGTCTGCGTGGTTCAGTAACGGCGGCAATCCATAACTCAGCAGTCACTGGCTACGATGTAACCTGTGCCCGTATCGATGATTCAGATAACGACGGTGATTCAAACACGCCGAAGATTGATACACCTATCACTCTGAATAACTTCCTCTGTGACACTGTGGGTGTTGCCTTTAATAAGGAAGATCCAGTTGCTGGTTCAACGGTTATTGAAGAAGGTATCAACTTTGACGACAACCTCGCTATTATCAATTCATCGGCAATGCTCGGTTCTCCAACTGATATTGCCGCCTTTGATAACGGTTCAGGCTTTGTATTCGACTCAACTAACTTTGTTGGTGCTGTAGATCCTTCTGCTTCAATGCCTTGGTGGGCTGACTGGACAATTCCCGGTTCTGTTGGATTCCAGGAAGAAGTGCAGGAAGAGAGCTTTGCAGTATGTAACGCCTCTAAGACTGTCTGCACTATGAGCGGCACTATCGACAAAGACTACACAATGGTTGCTGGTGTTGAGTACCGTTTAGAAGGTGTTGTTAAAGTGGGTAACGGCAATGTTGAGATCACATCTGTTGAAGATTACGACGCAGTGGTTGCCCAGGGTGTAACCCTGACTATCCGCGCTGGTGTTGACGTCAACGCATTTGCTGACGGCGTTCTACTGGTCACTCGTGGTTCTAAACTGATTGCTAACGGTTCTGCTACAAGCCCAATTACTTTCAGCAGCCTGGATACTGGCTATGATGGTACTGGCGAGTGGGGCGGTGTAATCGTTCAGGGCTTCGCACCACAGTATGGCCAGGGCGACACTGGTGTTTGTTATGCCGACGGCGAAGCCTGGTGTAACGTACAGGGTGAAGGCGGTGACTTTGTTAAAGAGTACGGTGGCGCTATTGCCGATGATAACAGCGGTATTATCCGTTATGTGCGTATCGCTGAAGGCGGCCTGATCGCTGGTCCAAATAACGAGATCAATGGTTTGACTCTGCAAGGTGTTGGTCACGGTACATTGATCGACTATGTTCAGGTTCACGGTAACCAGGATGATGGTATC
>JBMYPM010000026.1:0-9870 GCA_049600275.1 Porticoccaceae bacterium
CTTACTCCACAGACCGAAAAACGCTTTCGCGACCGCTTTAATGTGCCACTGGTGACCCTTCATTCGGGACTGACCGATAAAGCCAGGCTCGAAGCCTGGGCGCAGGCAAAATCTGGCGATGCGCAGATTATCCTCGGCACTCGCTCGGCTATCTTTACACCGCTGAAAGACCCGGGGCTGATTATTCTCGACGAGGAACACGACCAATCCTACAAACAGCAGGAGGGCTTTCGTTACTCGGCGCGAGACCTCGCGGTTATCCGTGCCAAACAGGAAAATATCCCGATTATTCTCGGCTCGGCCACCCCCTCGCTGGAGTCCCTCAACAACTGCAACAAACAGCGCTACCAGCACCTGGTTCTCGATACCCGGGCCGGCAATGCACTGCAGCCGGACTGGCAGGTTGTCGACCTTAAAAAAGAGAGCATCGAGTGCGGTATTGGCCAATCGACGTTGTCGGCGATCCGCGAAACCCTGAGTAAAAAACAGCAGGTGCTGGTATTCCTCAATCGCCGCGGCTTTGCCCCCACCCTGATCTGCCACCAGTGCGGCTGGGTTGCCGAATGTCCAAGCTGCGATGCGCGACTCACAGTACACCGGGGGCGCGGGCGCCTGATCTGCCACCACTGCAACTACCAGCAGCGCATTATTCACCACTGCCCAAGCTGCCAGAGCACAGAGTTAGTCGCCGCCGGTGAGGGTACCGAGCGCAGTGAAGCCTGGCTGCAAGAGACTTTTCCAGAGACGCCTGTTTTGCGAGTGGATCGCGATAGCACGCGCAATAAAGGCGCAATGCAAAAGGTCTTTGATACAGCCAATAGCGGTGAACCCTGTATTTTGGTGGGCACCCAGATGCTTGCCAAGGGACATCACTTTGCCAATATCACCCTGGTGGTGGTTCTCGATGCCGACAGCGGCCTGTTTAGCGCCGACTTCCGCAGCCATGAGCGCATGGGCCAGCTGCTGGTCCAGGTTGCCGGGCGCAGTGGGCGCGGATCGACCGCCGGTAAGGTGATGCTGCAAACCCACCAGCCGGAACACCCACTTTTGCAGCTGCTTATAAACCAGGGTTACAGCCAGTTCGCCAAACTGCTCCTCGAGCAGCGCCAGTTGACCCAGCTGCCACCATTTAACCAGATGGCAATTATTCGCGCCGAATCACCTAATCCCAACCAGGCGGAAAGCTTTTTAAGGGCCGCCCGCGGCCTGGCCGAAACTATTACACCGGCCTCACCCGACTTGGGATACCTGGGACCCCTTCCGGCACTGATGGAAAAACGCGCCGGACGCTTTCGTTTTCTTCTACAACTCAGTGGCCAGCGACGCGGGGATTTGCAACAGCTGTTATCTGCACTCTGCCCGCAACTGGAAAGACTTCCAGAGGCCCGCCAGGTGCGCTGGTCTATCGATGTCGATCCACAGGAGCTCTAGTGCAAATAGTAGTCGCAACCGGTTTGCCTGAGTACAATAATCCCCTACAATCCCCGCTCGCTATTGGAGCTTTATAAATGCCGCAAGATTACAAAAGATCAACCAGCAACTCAGCCAAAAAGCAGCCTGCCAAACAGGGTTCGTCGTTGCCGCCCTTTGTTTTTGGTATGGTGTTTGGCGCCCTGCTGATGCATTTTGCCCCGGCACTGTTAAAGACTGCACCAACAGCCACCACTGCGGTTCAGGATGTGACTGAAACGGTCAAAGAGGAGGCAGCTGAACTCAAGTTCGACTTTTACACATTGCTTAAAAACACCGAGATTATTGTTCCCAATAATGAACCGGCAGATAACCAGGATATTGAACCGGAGGAGAACTTCTCCTATCTGCTGCAGGCAGGCTCCTTTAAAAACGCCAGTGATGCCGAAGCACTGCGGGTTAAGCTATTGCTGTTGAACCTGAGCGCCAGTGTCGAAACGGTAAATCTTGGCAATGGTGAGAAATGGCACCGTGTGCTGGTCGGGCCCTATACTGACTCATCCAATATGGCCTATGCCCGTGCCAAGCTGGCGGAAAATGCCATCGATATAGTTCTACTCAAGCGCAAGCTCTAAAGTCCCTGCCATAGATCACCGGCATAGTAGTAAGTTACACTCCGGCAACAGGTTACTTTTAAACATAATAAAAACAGAGCCAGCCATGACCAGAGCAGTAGTTAAACCCAGTCTTCTCGACGCACTTATTCCAGTTGTACTCCTTATCTCAATGCTCGCCGGAACGGTCTATGTGTTTGGCCTGGACTCCTTTGGCCCCAACCTGGTTGCCCTGATCCTCTCCGCCGCAGTGGCGGCACTGATAGGTATTAAGAACGGCCTGACCTGGAAAGTTATCGAAGAGGGTATGATCAATACCATCACCATGTCACTGCACGCCATACTGATACTGCTGATGGTCGGCGCCCTGATTGGCAGCTGGATACTCGCAGGTACCGTGCCCAGCATGATCTACTACGGGGTCGAATTAATCTCGCCCAACTATTTCTATGCCACCTCATGCCTGGTCTGTGCCCTGGTAGGTTTTAGCATTGGCAGCTCCTGGACCGTTGCCGGCACCCTGGGTATCGGCTTTATGGGAATAGCTGCAGCACTGGACCTGTCCCTGCCGATCAGCGCCGGGGCGATCATTTCCGGTGCCTATTTTGGCGATAAATTATCACCGCTCTCGGATACCACCAACCTTGCAGCAGCGGTTTCTAACAGTGATTTATTTGACCATATTCAACATATGCTATGGACCACGGCGCCAAGCTTTATTATTGCCCTGACAATATTTTTTATCCTCGGTTTTGGCAGTGGCTCCACTGTTGAGGTAGAGAATATACAACTGCTGCAAACGGCTATGCAGGAGGCTTTCCTGATCAACCCGCTTATGCTGGGACCCCTGGCGCTGCTGCTGGTTATGGCCGTAAAGAAACAACCGGCCCTGTCGACCCTGATCGTCGGCGCACTGGTTGGCTGTGTATTTGCCGTTGCTTTCCAATCCAGTGCAGTTATCGAACTGGCAGGGGACAGCAGCCTTAACAGTATTGCGGCAAGTTTTAAGGGGCTGCTGAGTGCAATGTTCCTCGGTTACAGCTCTGATAGCGGCAACCAGGCCCTGGATGCACTGCTCTCCAAAGGCGGTATGAGCAGTATGCTGACCACTGTCGGCCTGATTATTAATGCAATGGCCTTTGGCGGCGCAATGGCCCGCACCGGCCTGCTGGAACGATTGGTAGAGGCAGCACTGAGCAGAGTTAAGTCTGCCGGTGGCCTGATTACAACCACAGTCGCCTCCTGTATTGGCACCAATGTTCTCGCCGCCGACCAGTACCTGTCGGTGGTTATTCCCGGGCAGATGTTTGCCAACGCCTACCGCAAAAGAAACCTCAAACTGATCAACCTGTCGCGAACCCTGGAAGACTCCGGCACCCTGACCTCGGCACTGATCCCCTGGAATACCTGTGGCGCCTATATGTCTGCCACTCTGGGTGTCAGTACCTTTCTCTACGCACCCTTTGCATTCTTCAATATCTGCTGTCCGATTGTTGCCATTATCTACGGCTTCTACCAAATCAAACTGCCAGCAGAAACAGAAGCAACAGTCGCAGACAGCTAATGAAAAGACCTACACAATGGATAACAGCAGTCCTCTGCTGCCTGGGTTTTGCAAGCAGCTCTTACAGCACTGAAGAAGTTGCGCAACAACCTCTTTTTAGTGGCGAGTCCGCCATGCAATATATTGCCAAACAAGTGAGTTTTGGCCCGCGAATAATTGGTCACCCGGCCAAGCAGCAGACCCTCGAGTATATTCGCGGGTTGTTATTACCTGAAGCGGACAAACTGGTGGTACAGCCCTTTAAGCGCTATGGCCTGGAGGGGAATAATATCTGGGCAAGTTTCTATCCCACTGATAAAAGGGCATCCCCAGGCAACAGAATTATGCTCGGCGCCCACTGGGACACCCGCCCGATCTCCGACAGGGACAGCGACAGGGAGCAGGCAACCCAGCCGGTGATCGGCGCCAATGATGGCGGTTCAGGGGTTGCGGTACTTTTGGAAATCGCCCGTCTGCTAAGCACTAAACGAGCACCGCTAATTGTCGATCTGGTATTTTTTGATCTTGAAGATATGGGCGAGATCGATAACCTGCCCTTCTCCATTGGTGCCAGTGAGTTTGTCGCTAAAAACCGCTTCTATAGACCCGCATCCGGGGTGGTAGTGGATATGGTCTGCGACCGCGACCTGGTTATTCCACGAGAGGGCTATTCCCGGGACAGCGCAGCAAAGCTGCAGGATAAAATCTGGCGCATTGCCGCCCGCCAGCAAGCCGAGGCATTTGTCGATCGTGATGGCAGCTATATCACTGATGATCATCTCCCCTTCCTCAAGGCAGGCCTGGAAGTGGTTAACCTGATCCACTCACCATTTCCCAAGTCCTGGCATACCAGCGAAGACAAAATTGAGCGCTGCAGTGCAAAAAGTTTGCAGCAGGTTGGCAATGTACTGGAGGAATTGATTTACACTGTTTATTCACAGGACTGATCTAAACTAAAGAAGCGCAGGTTTTAGGAATTCTTATGAAAATAATGCAGTTATCGCAGCTGATTCTGGCTCTCTCTTTTACCTTTGGCAGTTTCTTATCCTATGCCGATCTCAATGAAAACGACCTGGCCACCTCTATCCAGCAGGATTACGACCAGCGCCTCGGCGCACTGTTTACCCACTTTCACCGCAATCCCGAGCTCAGCTTTATTGAATTTAAAACCGCGAAAAAACTCGCCAGTGAATTGCGCAGCAGTGGCTTTGAGGTCAGCGAAAAAGTCGGCGGCACCGGTGTAGTCGCGATCTTAAAAAATGGCGATGGCCCGCTGGTAATGATGCGCGGCGATATGGATGCCCTGCCAATCGAGGAGAAATCCGGTCTGGCGTACGCTTCAAAAGTAACCCAGACCGACCCCATAACTGGCAAGAGAGTTCCAGTGATGCACGCCTGTGGTCACGATGTGCATATCACCAGCCTGATCGGCACTGCTCGCCAGATGTCGGCTCGTATGGACCAGTGGTCCGGGACACTGATGCTGGTCGGCCAGCCAGCCGAGGAGCTTATTCGCGGTGCCAAGGCGATGATGGATGACAATCTCTGGGAGCGCTTTGGACAGCCCGATTATGCCCTTGCCTTTCATGTTGCCGCGGGATTACCGGCTGGGCTGGTCAATGTTCAGGAGGGTTCACCCTTTGCCGGATCCGACAGCGTGGATATTATTGTTCACGGCATTGGCGCCCACGGCGCATCACCCCATGCCGGGAAAGACCCGATTCTGCTCGGCAGTCAAATTGTTGTCGCCCTGCAGACCCTGGTATCCAGGGAACTGCCACCCAGGGAACCCGGGGTGATTACCGTCGGCTCGTTCCACAGTGGCAGCAAACACAATATTATTCCCGACCGCGCCCAGCTGCAGTTGACAGTGCGCAACACCAATCTCGACACCCGCGAGACCCTGCTTAAAGGCATAAAACGTATTGCGGAGAATATGGGTCGTGCGGCTGGGCTACCAGAAGATAAATTGCCCGAGGTGATCTACTCAAAATCCTCGACACCGCCGACCATTAATAACACCCCGCTGGTAAGACGCTTAAAAGCCGTCTGGCAAAATGCCCTTGGCGAAGACCAGGTAGTTTCTTTGGGCTCCCAGGGGATGGGTGCCGAAGACTTCCCCTACTTTACCACTGACCCGGCAATCCCCAGCGTTTACTTTGCGATCGGCGGCACCAGTATGGCCGACTACCGGACTGCATCCAACGGCGGCCCGCCTATCCCCTCGCACCACAGTCCGCTGTTTAAAATTGAACCGGAACCTGCAGTAACCCGAGGTGTCCAGGCAACGGTACTGGCGCTAATGGAATTGATGCCGGCGACCAGCCCATAGGCAAAATCAGTTGCTGTCAGTCACAACCCCTGCGGATTTTAAGTCGGCTATCTGCCCGGCATCCAACCCGAGATCTTGTAAAATTTCATCTGTATGGCTGGCAATCTCCGGACCCGGCCAATCGGTGGCACCGGGCGTATCGGCCAGCTTTGGCATAATCGCCGGAATCTTTAACGGCTGGCCATTGATCTCTACCTGCTCAAACAGGCCGCGCTGCTGAAAATGCTTGTCAGCCAGCATATCGGCAACACTGTAGACCGGGCCGCAGGGCACACGGTGCTCCTCGAGAATCGCCATAGCCGCCGCCAGTGAGTGATTTGCACACCAGTTACTCAGCAACTGATCAATTTCTGCCTCATGAACGACTCGCTGGGCATTGCTCGCATACTTGCTATCACCCGCCATATCCTCGCGACCCACCGCAGTCATCAGCCGGGCAAAAATGGAATCTCCATTGCCACCGATAACCAGGTATTTATCATCCGCACATCTATAGGTATTGGTCGGCACAATTCCGGTCACCGTGGTGCCGGAGGGTTGACGGATTTGATCGGCACCATCGTATTCCGGCACCACCGCCTCAAGCAGGTTAAACATCGACTCATAGAGCGCCACATCAATCACCTGTCCGCCATCGCCTCTATCCCGGGAGCGCAGTGCCATCAGGATACCCAGCACCGCATGGAGGCCGGAAATAGTATCGCCCAGGCTTAGGTTTGGCCTGACCGGTGCCTGGCCCGGGTAGCCATTGACGTAGCGAAAGCCGCTGATCGCCTCGCAGGCCGAGGCAAAGCCGGCTTTTTCTGCATAGGGGCCGGTCTGGCCATAGCCGGAGATGCGCGCATAGATAAGATCCGGGTTATCTGCCCGCAGGGACGCCGGATCCAGACCCCAGCCCTCGAGGACACCGGGGCGAAAATTCTCCACCACGATATCGGCGCTTTTCAGCAACTGTTTAACCAGGTCTCGACCCTCGGCGGTTTTAAGGTCCAGGGAGATACATTTTTTATTGCGCGCCAGGCTGCGCCACCAGAGTGAGGTGCCATCCTTAACCTCGCGCCAGTTGCGAATCGGGTCTCCCCCCGGCGGTTCCACCTTGATAACCTCGGCACCAAAATACCCCAGCATACAGCCGGCAAAAGGACCAGCCAACAGCTGTCCCAACTCAATTACTCTCAACCCCTGCAGTGGTTTGCTCACCGATTCTACCCTCTATACTCGGGTCTTTTTTTACGCAAAAAAAACCTGTTGATACAATGGAATCTTATTCATCAGGGTATAAACTATAAATGAACATCAGGGGAAAATAGAGTAAAACATCCAAAATAAAAATCGGACACAATACCCTGTAAGCTGGCTGTTAATTAAAGCGACTAAAATCGAAGCTATTACACAAAAAACAATTGAAAGGCGCAAAAACCGATTTAGGTATTGTCAGCAATGGAACCGGCTGGGATATGCCTACTCTAATTTTTTAACATTGATCAGGGAGCTCGATATGAGCAATAACTGCAGAGCCATCACATACAGTCGACCACAGATAGGGTCTGCGACTATTTGGATGTCTATATGCATGGCTGTATATATCGCCGCAGGCTCCCCGGCAATTGCTCAAACAGTTCCCACAGAGGTTACAGAAAGCGATCCTATTAGCGATTACCTGGATGCTATCGAAACTGCGGAGGCCGAGCTCAGCGCCTATTCCTCAGAACTCTCCGACCTCTATTTTGGCCTTGGGAAATCCCACTTCTCAAAGCGTGAATACGAACGCGCGCGACGCGCCTACCAGCGTGGAATGCAAATTGAGCGGGTTAACTACGGCCTTAACAGTCTCTCCCAGACACCCTATCTTCTATCCATTGCCGAGGCCGAAAGTTTTCTTGGCAACTGGGATGAATCACAGGATGCCCTGGAAAATCTCTATCAGATCAACTCCCAGGCCTATGGCGAGAATGACCCAAAAATGTTGCCAGTGCTCGATGAACTTCTCGACTGGTATATGGATACCTACAGCGAGAGAACCCACAGTGGTGGCTACCAGAACCTGGTTATCTCTGAGCGCCTGAGTAATCGTATGGCCAGTATCCTCAAAAAAAGTGTACCGCTCGAAGACCCGGATGCCGCCGACAGATACCGTAAAATCAGTCATCTGCACTACTTTATAGCCAACCATATTAAACAGTATGGTCTGCCCTCGGAATCGGGCCTCTCCATCAACACCGGATCAACCACAAGAAGCCAGGAAAGCACCTCTCAGCAGCACTATCGACGCGGTAAGGCAGCCCTTGAAAAAGTCGTTGAGTCACTGGAAAAGCAAGAGGATAGCAGCGACTTGCAGAAGGCCCTGGCCATGGCAGAGCTGGGCGACTGGTACCTGGTCTTCGGCCAGCGCATGTCTGCCAGCAAAGCCTATAAGCTCGCCTACGAGTCACTTCAGGAGAGTGCGGAGTCGCAGCAACTGACCGAGACCCTGTTTGGCAAACCAAGCATTATTGAATTTACCGCCCTGGGCGCCAGTAAAAAGTCACCGGGGCAGGAGCTAAAGGTATCTATGGTGGTCTCCAAAGCTGGTGTGCCCGGGAAAGTGGAGATACTTAATCCGCCAGAAAATATCAGTAAAACTGAAGTTCGGGCGATTCTAAAAGATATCCGCAGCAAGCGCTTTAGGCCCAGGCTTGTGGACGGGGAAACTGCCGAGAGCAGTATTGTTTTTCCCTACGCAAGCAAAAAGACACAGGGATCATAAAATCAGCGATGAACATAATTACCGATAATAAAATCAGCAAAAACCACAGAGCTGACCCAGCCAGGCCAGTGGCTGTCGGCCTGCTGTTCGCTGCAATTTTAAGCCTCTGCGCCTGTTCGATGCCATCACCAACCAGTAGTGGCTCCAGTCCAGGAGGGGGTATACCGAGCACAGGAGGGGGAGTGCCTATTCCAGGAGAGAGTCCGGGAGGGGGAGTACCAGGCCCGGGGGGAGATCCAGGCGGCAGCACAGCATCACCCAGTGGCGGTGATGCTGGCAGCAGCCAGGGTGAAAGTGGTCAAGGTGCAACTGAAGGCAGCGGCGATTCAATAGAAGATTCAATAGAAGGCCTCGATGAAGCCCTAGATGAATCCCTGGAAGATTTTGACGAGACGGTTTTATCTGAGGGCAATCGCGGTGCAACTGAGAGCATAGATATACTCAGCCCCACCGGGACCAGCGGCGGTATCGACAGCGATGAACCCTTATTTGAAGAAGCCAGCGGTGACGGCGCTGCCGAGGGCAACCCTTCAATAGAGCAGCGTGCCGCTGAGGGCGCACCTCCAGGAGCCGGCGACAGCGCTACTGAAGCAGCGGGATCCACGGCCAGCAGCTCCGCACAACAACAGCCCGACAGTGAGATTATTCCGATTCCGGATGACATAGACGATGGTCAGGGCGATGATATTGTCTTGCGGCAAATTCGTGATGCAGCCAGCAAAGAGCGCGATCCAGTTCTCAGGGAAAAACTCTGGGATGAATACCGCCGTATAAAGAACCAGGGCTAGGATCAAGGCTTATACTTATGACAATCAGCAATCTCTTGGCAATATCCACTAAAGTCACCGCGCTGCTCTGCAGTCTTGTGCTGTGCCTGTTGCCTGTGACATCAGTTCAGGCGGCTGTCGATAAAGTAACCTCATCCACAACCATCACCCTGAACACCCCATCGCGATCATTCCCCCTGGTATCCCTGCTCGATGTGGGTATCCCTACCCTGAATGACGGCCTGTATCTCGCCGATGAAGACGACACAGTCTTTCCCGAAGTTCGCTATGCAGAGGCGATCTATTTCTCCAATCAGCTGGGTAAAGTATTGGAGAAAAGCGGTGCCTGGGGCGCTATTCGGGTCACCCCCAACAGCGATGTCATTATGGATCTGTATATCACCGGCACCATACACCAGTCCGATGGCGAAACCATGGACCTGGAGATCAATGTGGTC
>JBMYPM010000027.1:0-9867 GCA_049600275.1 Porticoccaceae bacterium
CGTATCGTTATTCATAGTAAATTGGCCATTTAATCTACCGGGTTGAAAATATGCTGCGGGTCAAAAGAGCACTCAATACTGCGCATCATATCCCGTTCTTTCAGGGTTCCAAAATAATCTGTCTGCTCGTCTTAAAAGGCGACAATTGGAGTGACCTTTTACAGCAATGCTACCTTAGCCTGGATATCTGCAATTAAGGCAAAAAGCCTCAAAGGGCTCAACAGGCAATCAAATTCTCCCCAAAATACCGGAAATTGATTAAAAAACAGACAAAAAGTGTTTTTATTTGCCCTAAAATCGCGCAAAAATTAGCCAAACCATAAAAAAGCGAATACACTTCCGAATTCTAATTCAACGCTTATTAAACTTTATTGTTTAGTTGATGCAGTAATGCCTTTGTGCAGTTCCGGTTATTTCGGTAACAAAATGGACTATATAAAGGTGTAGGCTAGCCCCGTTACGAGGCTGGATATATTTTAAACACCTTAAACGGTATACATTATTAAAAGTGAGGTTAGTTATGTCGGAGAGAGTTTCTGGCACTGTAAAGTGGTTCAACGACAGTAAAGGTTTTGGTTTTATCGAGCAGGAAGGCGGCGGTGACGTATTTGTACACCACAGCGCTATCCAGGCTGAAGGCTTCAAATCTTTGAAAGAAGGCCAGGCAGTAACTATGGAAGTTACTCAAGGTCAAAAAGGCGCTCAAGCTGAGAACGTAGTTGCCGACTAATTTCTGATCATGCCCTCGGGCAAATCAGCAAATTTAAAAAACCCGATAAGAGATTATCGGGTTTTTTTATGGCTGCTTTTTATGTGCGCTTTCTCGCTGACAAAACCCAAAGCAAAAAAAATCCCGCCAACCGGCAGGATTTTTTGCGCGTCAAAAAAGAAGACAAACTTACTTGATTTTGGCTTCTTTGTAGATCACATGCTTGCGGATAGTGGGATCGTACTTCTTGATCTCCATTTTCTCAGGCATATTGCGCTTGTTTTTATCTGTGGTGTAGAAGTGTCCTGTTCCGGCGCTGGAAACTAGACGAATCTTTTCTCTCGCTGACTTAGCCATCAGTGGTCTCCTTAGACTTTCTCGCCACGAGCCAGAAGCTCGGACAAGACTTGTTCAATACCTTTTTTGTCGATGATGCGCATACCCTTAGTAGATACACGAAGCTTAACAAAACGTTTTTCAGCTTCAACCCAAAAACGATGAGTGTGAAGGTTTGGCTCAAAGCGACGACGTGTTCTGTTTTTCGCGTGAGATACATTGTTTCCAGCCATTGGGCGCTTGCCTGTGACCTGACATACTCTGGACATTTCTACTGCCTCTGATTGCTAATTGTGCTGACCGGATTTACATCCGCCCGACACGTGAATTCTGGATATCTAACCCCAGCCGCGGGACCCTCCCGCAAAGGGGCGCAATTTATACCAGAAAGGCCATACTGAATCAAACGAAAAAAAATATTTGCTACCTATTCAGCCGCTATTCGCCCGAATAAATTCAATATGGTCACAATTTGCCTCTCTGGGCCAAGGAAACCACCTGGCCGCGGCCAATAACAAAATGATCGAGCAGGCGAATATCGACCAGATCCAGGGCCTCTTTTAAACGCCGGGTTATAGCAATATCGGCCTGGCTTGGCTCGGCGTTACCCGATGGATGATTGTGGGCAACAATCACCGCGGCAGCACTCATTCTCAGCGCCCGGGCAACCACCTCGCGGGGGTGCACACTGGCGGCATCCAGCGTGCCTTGAAAAAGCTCATAGTTATCCAGCAGCTGGTGTTTGCTGTCCAGCAACAACACCGCAAAGACTTCACGCCGGTAATCCCTCATCTGTACTGACAGATAATCTGCCACCATCTCCGGACTGGTAAATACCGGCTGTTCCTCCAGCTGCTCCTGGAGATAGCGACGGGTCAGCTCCAGAGATGCCTTGAGCTGAACAAATTTGGCGGTACCCACCCCCTTGGCGGAACAGAATGTCTTGCGATCTGCACCCAGCAGAGCCCCAAGTCCACCAAACTCCTTTAACAGGTTGCGAGCCAGGTCAATTGCAGTGATCCCCGGCAGTCCATTGCGCAGAAAGATAGCCAGTAACTCAGCATCGGAGAGTGCCGATGCCCCCCGGTGAATAAGTTTCTCTCTCGGCCGCTCTTTCTCCGGCCACTGGGTTATAGCCATAGTAAGTCCTTATTTATTGCTACAGATGTCCCTCTCATAATGGTATCTTACAGTCTTTATTTTCTCTGTCTGGACGATTAATGAGTACCCTTTCAAACAAACGCATAATTGTTGGCATCACCGGCGGGATCGCCGCCTATAAAAGTGCCGAGATTGTCAGGCGACTGCAGGATCAGGGTGCCGATGTGCGGGTTGTAATGACGCCTTCCGCCGAAGAATTTATTCGTCCACTGACACTCCAGGCACTGTCTGGACATCCGGTACATGCAGATCTTCTCGACCCCGAAGCCGAAGCCGGTATGGGGCATATCGAACTGGCGCGCTGGGCAGACCTGTTACTTATTGCTCCAGCCACCGCAGACTTTATTGCCAGCATGGTTCACGGCCGCGGCAACAGCCTGCTAAATGCTCTCTACCTGGCCACCCCGGCAAAAGTTGCCGTGGCTCCGGCTATGAACCAGGGTATGTGGTCACACCCGGCAACCAGCGACAATATGCAGGTTCTGGAACAGAGAGATGTAATGGTTTTCGGCCCGGATAACGGCCTCCAGGCCTGTGGAGATGTTGGCGCAGGGCGCATGCAGCAGCCCGACGATATTGTCGAGCAGGTCGCCAACTGTTTTCACAGCGGCCGGCTGAGCGGCAAAAAAGTCGTGATCACCGCCGGACCCACTCGCGAAGCGATAGATCCGGTTCGCTATATCAGCAATCACAGTTCCGGAAAGATGGGCTATGCCATTGCCGCCGCCGCGATTGAAGCCGGCGCAGAGGTCACGGTTATCTCCGGGCCAGTAGCGCTTGCAGACCCGGATCGCTGCACGCTGATCCCGGTTACCAGCGCTGGGGAGATGCACAGTTCGGCAATGGCCGCCTGCGTCGATGCAGATATCTTTATTGCCGCCGCCGCCGTCGCCGACTATCGGCCGGTCACTGTCGCCGATCAAAAGATTAAGAAAACAGCTGACAGCATTGAGCTAAAGCTGGAAAAGAATGTGGATATTGTCAGCGCTGTCGCCGCCAGTTTTGATGATCTTTTTGTTGTCGGATTTGCCGCAGAGACCCAGGATATTGAGCGCTATGCGCGAGATAAATTAACCCGCAAGAAGCTCGACGCAATCGTCGCCAATGATGTTTCACGGGCAGATGTCGGCTTTAATACAGATGACAATGAAGCCTGGTGGATCACTGCTGACAGCAGCCAGACCTTTAGCAAAAGGAGCAAGGCTCAACTGGCCAGGGATATTATCGACGCCATCTCCCAAAGGCTGGGAAGCTAGACCTAAACTGGACTTTACACAGTGGACCATACAGATTGAACTTTAAAACAACCATCTCGCGCATTCTTAAAGATCCGCTTTTACTCGGCAGCACCGTAGTCGCGGGATTACTGCTGGTCACTGTGTATATCGCGCTCTACCAAAGCTCTGTAGTCCAGGCCCGCCAGGAGCTGGTGGATTTTCACTACGGCCTGAATATGAAAGCAGCCGCCGATCGAGTGGACAGCTATATCGACCAACAGAGACAACAGCTTGTATCACTGGCCGCGCAACAGAGTACCATCGACAAATTCAGGAGCGCAGATAAAAGCGGCCTGGACAGTGGAGAACAATCTGCTGCTGCCGAGATCACCGATGCCGAGGCAATCTACTATATAGATCCAGCCATCAGTCGTCACAGCGCCACGCTGGGTTTTGCCGCCAAGCATATGTTGCGCCTTTCCCAGCAGGGGAAAGTCGTTGACCCCCGCGCAGTAAAGATTGATAACCAGTGGAAAATTCTTTTCAGCCAGGCGGTTGTTGCGGAGAATAAAGTTCTTGGCAGCATCCTCGCCCAGCTGCCAATCAGTGGACTGCGCTTTGCCCTGGGCACCATTGATACTTCCCAGGGGCTTCTGCAACTACAACAGATAAGCTCACAGAATCGCGCGGTTAAGATTGTCGAAATAGGCACTGATCCTGGTGGAAATCACCACCGCGATACATTTGATACGGTTAATCCCCTGTGGAAGCTGAGTTTTTCTCCCTCCGCCACACTGCTGAAATCAATAGATAATGCCCTGCCTCCGTTCGCGCTTTTTTACAGCACTTTTGCCCTGACAATTTTAATGCTGCTCTATCTGATCACCAGATTGCGTCTCGGGCGCCGATCCCTGGCAGAGGCCATTGAGTTGAATAACACGCAGGGCAACCCTCTTAACCAGCGCTGGAAAAAACCATCTCCAGCCCAAGGGGATACCACTAAAGAGCCCGATTTAGTCCCGGATATTCAACCGCTGGGAAAAACCATCTCCAGTGCCGAGAACCCTTTAGAGGAACAAATAGTCGAACTGGAGGAAACGCCGTCGGCACTCGAGAAGCAATTAATGCAGAGCCTGCAATCTGCCTCGACCGATACCCCGGCAACCGGCGCTATCCCGGATGTGGTCTTTCGCGACTATGATATTCGCGGTATCGCTGGCACAGAAATTACTGTAGATTTTGCCAACCGTCTGGGCAGGGGGCTGGGCACCCTTCTGCGTCGCAATGGCGAAGACAGTGCCTATATTGGTCGCGATGCCAGGCTCAGCTCGTCGGAACTGGCTGCAGCCTTGAAGGCAGGGCTGGCTTCCTGCGGCATCAATGTTATAGATCTTGGTGAGATCACCACGCCTACACTCAACTTCGCCATCCACCACGGCGATCACGCCGATAGCGGCATTATGGTTACCGCCAGCCACAACCCGGCCGCCTACAACGGCTTTAAAATTATTATTCAGCGCGAAGTGATCTCCGG
Organism: Porticoccaceae bacterium; assembly: GCA_049600275.1. Taxonomy (GTDB): domain Bacteria; phylum Pseudomonadota; class Gammaproteobacteria; order Pseudomonadales; family Porticoccaceae; genus HTCC2207. Next base: position 4,958 of record JBMYPM010000027.1, read on the forward strand.
GCAAACCCTGCAAATGCTTAAACCCATGTTGCGCAGCGATAACTTTGCCAGCGGTGAGGGAAGCTCAACCAGTGTAGATATTATTCCTGGATATGTTTCACATATTGTCGAGCAGAGCCTAGTCAACAAAGCCTTTAAGCTGGTTATCGATGGTGCCAACAGCGTTCCCGGGCCGATTGCACTGCAGCTTTTTGACAGCCTCGGCTGTATGGCATTCCCTCTCTATTGCAATGTTGACGGCTCATTTCCAAATCATGAGCCCAACCCTGCGGACGAAGACAATCTTGTCGACCTGCGACAGCGGGTAGAGGCAGAAAACGCAGATTTAGGCCTGGCATTTGATGGTGATGGTGATCGGGTGGTGGTTATCTCGGCTCGGGGAAGAGTCGTTTGGCCAGACCAACTGATGATGATTTTTGCCCGTGATATACTCGCCCGCAAGCCTGGATCGGATATTATCTTCGATGTAAAAAGCAGCAAGCGACTGCCAGAAATTATCCGCCGCCACTCCGGCAGACCAGTAATGTGCAAGACCGGTCACGCCCATGTAAGAAAACAGGTGCATGACAACAATGCGCCAGTCGGTGGTGAATTTAGCGGCCATATATTTTTCAATGACCGCTGGAGTGGTTTTGATGATGGCCTCTATGCCGCAGTGCGATTACTCGAGGTACTCAGCGATCTGGGGCAGAGCCTCGATGAGGTTTTAGACGAACTGGAAAGCAGTGTGTATACACCTGAGATCCTGGTTCCCATCAGCGAAGGTGAAAAGTTTGACCTGATGCAGACACTTGAAGCTGGCTGCCAGTTTGCCGGGGCCCAAGTGATCACCATTGATGGACTGAGAGTTGAATACAGCTTTGGCTGGGGCCTTATCAGGGCCTCAAACACCTCAGCAAACCTGACCCTGAGATTTGAGGCCGACAATGACACTGACCTCAATCGGGTCAAACAGGAATTTCGCCGTGAACTGGCACCCTTTATAAACAACATAGAAGACTATATTTAATTATGTCCTTAAGTCGTAAAGAAGCAGAGACAACAGCGCAGGTTATCTCCCGCGCACTACCCTATATCCAGCGTTTTTCCGGAAAAACCGTGGTCGTCAAATACGGCGGCAACGCTATGGGTGATGACAACCTCAAAGAGAGTTTTGCCCGGGATATAGTCCTGATGAAAACCGTTGGCATCAACCCTGTTGTGGTTCACGGCGGCGGCCCGCAGATCGGTGAGCTGCTCGAGCGCCTCTCCATCGAATCCAACTTTATTGACGGCATGCGCGTCACTGACAGCAAAACCATGGACGTTGTCGAGATGGTACTGGGTGCCACGGTCAACAAAGAGATCGTCAATATGATCAGCGCCGCCGGCGGCAGAGCCTTTGGCGTCACTGGTAAAGATGGCCAGCTGATCAAGGCGAAAAAACTGGTGGTCTCCCACAAGACCCCGGAGATGGATGTGCCGGAAATCATCGATATAGGCCATGTGGGTGAAGTCGCCTCGATCAATAAAAGTGTTATCGATATGCTGGTCAACAGCGGCTTCATCCCGGTTATCGCGCCGATTGGTGTCGGCTCGGATGGTGCCTCCTACAATATTAATGCCGACCTGGTCGCCGGCAAAGTTGCCGAGGTACTCAACGCCGAGAAGCTTATTCTGCTGACCAATGTTGCCGGATTAAAAGACAAGAGCGGTGAGATACTGACCGGACTGACAACCAGCCGCGTCAATGAACTGATCGCTGACGAAACCATTTACGGCGGCATGCTGCCAAAAATTGGCTGTGCTCTCGACGCGGTTAAATCCGGCGTTAGCAGTGCACATATTATCGACGGTCGTGTCGAGCACGCCGTTATGCTGGAAATCTTTACCGACGAAGGTGTTGGCACACTAATAACAAATCAAGATTCCGACATAGAGGAACTCAACTAATGGCTAAAAAACCCGGCACTCGCGCCCAGGAAATCCTTCAGGCCCTCGCACGTATGCTTGAGAAATCAGGCGGCGGACGTATTACAACAGCGGCACTAGCGGCAGAGCTCAACGTTTCCGAAGCTGCTCTATACCGACACTTCCCGAGTAAGACCCGAATGTACGAAGGGTTGATCGACTTTATTGAGGATACGGTTTTTGCCCGTGTGCGTGGAATTATCAGCGACGAGCCCAATCCGGTAAACCAGTGCTTTCGTATTCTCAGCCTGGTACTGGCCTTTGCCGAAAAAAATCCCGGCATCACACGTATTTTGAACGGCGATGCCCTGACCGGTGAAACTGATCGCCTGCACGATCGTATCGCTCAGTTCTTCGACCGACTGGAATCCCAGTTAAAGCAAATATTGCGTGAGGCGGAAATTCGCGATGGATTAAAACTCCAGGTGCCGGTCTCTACCGCCGCTAACCTAATGCTCTGCAGCGCCGATGGAAAAATCAGCCAGTTTGTTCGCAGCCAATTTAAAACCGCACCGACCAAAGACTGGCAAGAGCAGTGGCAGCTAGTTACTGCGGCAATGTTTGAATAGCATTGTTAACAAATAGCACTGTTAATCAGCAACACAGGTAAACAACCAGAAACGAAAAAGGATAGTGACTAGTTACTATCCTTTTTTAATTGGGCCTTTTTTAGTTGGCGAAACCTGGAGATATAGCCTTTATAGAGACGCTCGACAGCATTGTACTCCTCGCGGCGCTGGGTCAGGGTCTCAGTTAACTCAGCCCGGGCATCCTCCAATATCTGCAACTGTTCGGGCACAGACGCCGGCACTGCCTCACCACTGAGCTCGATATTCGAGGCTTCAAAATAGATTTTATTTTCGCGCGCGGCGAGTGAGGCCAGGTTGTTTTCCAGCTGTTCAATCTCACGCATTAACAGCTGCACTTTGCGCACTTTTAAAGACTGGATTTCATCGACACTGCTAAAACTGGTCAGCAGATATCTGTCCTGCTTATCCTGATCACTGGAAAGGGCTTGCCCACTGTCCAGCGCTGAAACTATGCGTAGCACCCGACCGGATTCATTGACCACTTCATAGTCATTGATAGCCGCATCTGCCGGCGGGGTATCGGTGGTCACTAACACCCCCTGCTGATTGTAGTAACGGTAAAGCTCAGCTGCATTTAGCACCATCCATGGGCCGGTCAACGCAATTAGCAATACCGTTTTTATCATACGCCGTACTCTTGCCTGTAACTTTCAATTGAGGCGACTAACTCACCACTCTCAGGCTTGTCCCTGAGGTAGGCAAGAATATCGTCGATATCGACAATGCCCACTACTGGAATGGAAAACTGCTTTTCCACTTCCTGAATCGCTGAAAACTCCGACTTGCCCTTTTCCTTGCGATCCAAACCGATCACCACGCCAGCGGCTTCAGCACCAGCCGCCTCGACAATTTCCATCACTTCACGAATCGCCGTTCCCGCCGTAATCACATCGTCAATAATTAATACGCGACCCTCAAGAGGGGCACCCACCATATTGCCGCCCTCGCCATGGTTTTTTGCTTCCTTCCTGTTAAAGCAGTATGGCACATCGAGATCGTAGTGATCGGCCAGTGCCACAGAGGTTGCTGCAGCCAGGGTAATTCCCTTATAGGCGGGGCCAAAAAGAACATCGTACTCAATGCCTGACTCGACAATAGCCGCCGCATAACAGCGTCCCAGCTCAGCCAGTGCGCGCCCGGTGTAAAACTGCCCGGCATTAAAAAAGTACGGCGAAACACGCCCGGACTTAAGGGTAAATTCACCAAATTTCAGTGCACCACTGCGCAGGCCGTTGTCGATAAACTGGGTTTTGTAATTGCTGTCAATTGTCATAGTTTTAATCTTTATTGTTAGGGTTGCTTGGTTTGCTAACTGGTTATTGGGCCAATGCCATTTGCTGGACTCGTACCAGGTCGGCGATGCCCTGTTTGGCGAGCTTGAGCATAGAGCCCAGCTCTTCCTCGCTAAATGGCGCCGCCTCTGCTGTGCCCTGAACTTCGATAAAACCGCCATCGCCATTCATCACCACATTCATATCGGTCTCGGCATTTGAGTCTTCCGGGTAATCCAGGTCTAGTACCGGTGTGCCCTTGTAGACACCGACGGATACGGAGGCAACCATGGTTAACAGGGGGTCATCAACAATTGCTTTCTTGCGCTGCAGGTGACGAATAGCATCGACCAGCGCAACGCAGGCACCAGTAATCGAGGCCGTGCGGGTACCGCCATCCGCCTGGATAACATCGCAGTCGATATTAATGGTGTGCTCACCGAGCTTTTTCAGATCCACCGCGGCTCTCAGGGAGCGGCCAATCAGGCGCTGAATTTCCTGGGTGCGACCACTCTGTTTTCCCCGCGCCGCTTCGCGGCCCATTCGGCTGTTGGTTGAGCGCGGCAACATACCGTATTCCGCAGTCACCCAACCCTCGCCCTTACCGCGCAGGAATCTCGGCACACCCGCCTCGACACTGGCGGTACAGATAACCTTGGTATTACCAAATTCAACCAGCACAGAACCCTCTGCATGGCAGGTGAATTCACGGGTGATTTTAACCTGGCGAAGCTGTTCGGGGCGGCGGCCACTGGGTCGAGACATAATTTTTTCCTAATCGGGATTAAGTTTTAGCGCTGAAATAAAAAATCGCGCGAATTGTAGCAAATCTACCAACCCCATGACCGCCTTTGTTACCATGGCGCAACTAATTTTTGTACTGGAGATATTATGGCCCGCAGCATGACGGCATTTGCCCGCAATACCACTGATTTTAGCTGGGGTTCGGTAACCTGCGAACTGCGCTCGGTTAACCACCGCTTTCTTGAAACCGGTTTTCGACTGCCCGACACCTTGCGTCAAATCGAAATGCCTCTGCGTGAGATTGCTCGCAAGAAACTGACACGCGGCAAGATCGACTGCTCCATGCAGCTGGCCT
>JBMYPM010000028.1:0-225 GCA_049600275.1 Porticoccaceae bacterium
TTATGCTCCAGAGGCATGCCAAAAGCCTTTCCAATACTGCTTCCGCCAGTCTTGTTCACATGGATCATAATCACCCCGTCCCTGGCTGGTTGCAAAACCTCACGGATCTGTAATAGAAGCTTAAATGTCTTTTTTCGCAAATTCATCATAGGGCATTTTGAGTATGGCTTTAGAGCCTGTTTTACAGGTCTCTGAGGATAGAATGTGCACCCTGTTTCTGTTATG
>JBMYPM010000028.1:235-9806 GCA_049600275.1 Porticoccaceae bacterium
TTACTGAGCATGCTAGTTTCCAGTCAACATAAGTTTTTATTCGTGCATATCCCCAAGTCAGCGGGGACAAGTGTAACTGCCGCACTAAAAAAATTTAGTGATAAGCCTGAGGGAATCTGGGTAAATCGACTGCTCGCCAAAATAGGTATTAATGTCAATTGGGTTGGCCCTTACCACTGGATACGCGGACGCAAACACTCAACTGCTCAACAGATGAAGGTAATGTATTCTGGCAGGGTTTTTGAAGGCTATTACAAGTTTGCCTTTGTTCGTAATCCATGGGCACTTTTGGTTTCCTATTATCATTATATTAAGGCCAATCAGCACCATCACCGCAGTAAGAAAGTGAATAACATAGATAGCTTTGAGTCCTATATTCACTATGAGATCAAGCGTAATAAAATTAACCAGAGTCGTTTTGTTACCGATTCTTATGGCAATGACCTGGTCGACTTTGTAGGGCGCTTCGAATCTTTGGAAAAAGACCTCGGGGTGGTTCTCGATCGACTTGGTATTGAAGCTGAAATCCCCCATATAAATAGTTCGTCTCACAGGGACTACCGAGACTATTACACGCCAGAAACCGCCAAGCTGGTTGCCTTCCACTGGGCAGAGGATATCCTTCGCTTTGGCTACACTTTTGACGATAGCGCCAAATAGCTGGCTATAATGAGCTGGTAACCACAGAGCTTATTTATGAATTTGCCAAGACTTATCTATTCGGTAATCTTTTACTTGCTGACCCCTTTGATTGCCGCGCGATTGATGTACCGTGCGATCAAGGCTCCTGCCTACAGGTTGCGTTGGCCTGAGCGTCTTGGTTTTGTCTCGCCAGTATCCACAGAAAAACAATCTATATGGGTGCACGCGGTCTCCGTTGGCGAGACACTCGCCGCAGTGCCGCTGGTAAAAGTACTGCAAAAGAAATACCCCGATTATCGCCTGGTCGTTACCTGTATGACCCCCACTGGATCGGAGCGGGTAAAAGCGGCCTTTGGCGACTCTGTTGACCACTGTTATGCACCCTACGATATGCCGGATTCTGTGGCGCGATTTTTAGACCGGGTAAAGCCAAAGATGGCCATTATTATGGAGACTGAGTTGTGGCCAAATACCATCGCCGCCTGCCATAAGCGCAAGATTCCCCTGGTGTTGGCCAATGGTCGCCTCTCAGAGAAATCCGCCGCAGCATATCGACGCATTCAACCCTTAGTGCGACCAATGTTGGCACAGTTAACCGCTGCCGCTGTCCAGAACAAAGATGACGGCGCGCGCTTTACCGACCTGGGATTAGCCCAGAGTGCATTGATCGTTACAGGCAATATCAAGTTTGATTTAAGCCTGGGCCAGGCGATTAAAGACAACGCCCAGCAGTTGCAAACCGAATGGTGTGGCGCAGACAGACGACCTGTTCTGTTGGTCGCCAGCACCCATCGCGGTGAAGATGAAATAATTCTCAATGCCTTCAAGCAGATCAAAGCTGAAGTAGAAAATCTATTGCTGGTTATAGTCCCGCGCCATCCCGAGCGTTTTAACCAGGTGGCAGAACTATGCACTTCTGCCGGTTTCAAGCTGGCCAGGCGCAGCAGGGCGGATCAGGTAGGTAGTGCAGATATCTTGCTTGGCGATACCATGGGCGAGCTGATGACATTCTTTGGTGCCTGCGATATCGCCTTTATTGGTGGCAGCCTGGTGCCCACTGGCGGGCACAATATAATTGAACCAGCCGCCTGGGGCGTGCCGGTGCTAACCGGCCCCCACCTGTTTAACTTCAGCGAAGCATCCCAGCTGCTGTTAGATGGCGGTGCCATGCAGATCTGCCAGAGTGCAGACCAGATTGCGGAGCAGGTTGTTGAGCTGTTACAGAATCCAGCACAGCGTGCCGAGATGGGCAGCGCAGCGCAGCGAATAGCCGAGGCTAATCGCGGTGCGCTGGACAGGTTGCTGGGGGTTATTGAAAAAGCTATTTAGCGATAACCAGCTGCGGATCGAGCCAGGCATTGAGCTGGTAGACATCCTCAGGTGAGAGCTGGCCGGCAGTCTCTTTAAGACGCATCATCGACAGAATATAGTCATAGCGGGCATTGGCATAATTGCGCCGCGCCTGGTAGACAGTACGCTGAGCGACCAACACATCGACAATAGTTCTTGTTCCCACCTCATACCCAGCCTGAGTTGCCTGCAGAGCGCTATCTGCTGAAGTGATTGACTGTTTGCGCGCTTTTACACGAGCGGTATTAGTCAGCACCAGCTGATGTAGGGAGCGAGCGGCCTGAACCGTATTGCGCCTGGCGGCAACATAGCCCTCATTGGAGGCAATTGAGCGCTGCTTTGCCTGGCGGCGCTGGGCATCGACAGAGCCGCCCACCCAGATTGGCATGGTGACCGAAACTACAAAACTGTGGCCATCCTGCTGGGACTCAAAAGGTGTGGTGTATCTGGTGCCATCGGAGTCAGAGTCGAAGTAGGTTGCTCGCCCGGAAATCTTTGGCAGGCGCGCTGAAGCAGCGGCTTTGGCATTGTTATAGGCGGCGTCCTTACCCAATTCAGCCACTTTTAGCTGAAAATTATTGCCAATAGCAAAATCAACCCACTCCTGGTTACTGAGAGGTTCGGGGTTGGTTGCGACAAAGGACTCCGTAAGACCGGCCAGAACACTGTGATTTTGTCCGGTAAGAACCTCAAGGCCCTCAAAGGCAATATTCAGGGCGCCGCGTGCTTCAAGGCTGTTGACCGTTGCATCGTCAAAAACCGCCTGAGCTTCATGAACATCGGTAACCGGCAACAGGCCCACCTCAAAACGCTCGCGAGTCTGCTCGAGCTGGCGTTGGATGGCGAGCTCTTCAGCATCGCGGGTCTGCAGATTGTCATAGGCACGAAGCACATTAAAGTAGGCCTCGCTAACGCGAATAATCAGTGATTGCTGGTCGGCGGAAAACTGTGCCTGGGCACTTTCGCTCAACGCCTTGCCGCTTTGAAAGCTGTACCAGGCGGGCATATCAAAAATAGCCTGACTGAGAGATACCCCATAAGAGGTCTCCTCGGTGTCAATCTTGCCGCTGGTAGCTAAGCTCAGGGTCTCATCATTAATGTCTGTTTGGGTAAAGTCGCCAGATACCGACAGCTGAGGCAGCAGTGCGCCCCGGGTTATACGCCTGTTTTCCCGTTCAGCGCTAAAACTGGCACGGGCGGCTCGCAACACTGGATCGTTTTGCAGCGCACTGTCGTATATATCAGTCAGCGTATCTGCAGAACTGACTTGAATTGCCATCTGTGGCACAACAAAAGCGACAACAGAAATAAATAATCTTTTTGAAACAGTTTGCATATAGCCTCCATTTGCCTGAGCTTTAGTTTAGCAGATTTATTCCCAGGCACTCGGTCAGTATTTTAACTGGGGATTAGACGTTTTAAACCGCCAACTGGTTGCCCAGATGGTAAAATTTTTCACAACTATTTTTATTGGGATTAGCCCGCATGCTTAAAAAGCACCAGTTTGGTCATTCAGACTACAGGATAAAGTCTACCGAAACGGTTTTTAAAGGTTTTTTTAAAATGACCAAAACGGTATTGGAGCACCGCCTGTTCGGCGGCGGCTGGAGTAAGCCATTAACCAGGGAGCTGTTTAAACGCGGTGATGCGGTAGGCGTGCTTTTATACGATCCGGTAAACCACCTGGTTGGCCTGGTAGAGCAGTTCCGTCCCGGTGCCATGGGTGAAGAGCAGGGTCCCTGGCAGTATGAGGTGGTTGCCGGCATGATGAGCGACGAGGAGAGCCCCCGGCAGGTAGCGATCCGCGAATTAAAGGAAGAAGCCGGTGTGGAAGTGGAAAAGCTAATCCCAATCTGCGACTATTTAGTCAGCGTCGGCGGTACAGACGAAAAGATGTATATGTATTGCGGTCTTCTCGACCTGGCCGGTAAAGGTGGCATTTTCGGCCTCGACGGCGAGGGAGAAGATATCCTCTTCCATGTCTGGCCCTATGATGATGTTATGCAGGTCTTTTCAGAGGGGCTTCTAAACAGTGCCGCAATGACTGTATCTCTGCTATGGCTTCAATTAAACCACAGTGAATTGAGACTTAAGTCTTGATTGCACCACCCCGACCGGGCTACCTAAGCTAAACAGTTAACTACATCACGAAGAGAGAATAGAGACTTTGTCAGTATCCGAAACCAGGCGCCAGCGACTAAACCTATCTGATTTACATGCAGAGTGCGGACTCAATTATGTGCGCCTGTTGCGCTTGATGCCAGACGAAGTTCAGGTCGGTAGCAGTATTCGCGTAGATTTTGCCGATGGGCCGAGCAGCGGCATGCACCTGAAGGTGGCGGAGGTGACTAAGTACACCTATTTACTAACCATTATTGCCGATGGCTCAAGACCCAGGTGGCTGCCGGAAATCGAGATAAAAGTGCGTATTTACCACGATGCGAGAATGGCTGAAGTGATCGAGTGGTGCAGTGATAGAACTATCCCCTGGCTGCTCTGTGAAAAATCCGGCAGGCAGGCACGGGACGAAAAGTGGCAGTGGAATAGTTTTTTAAGCGACCTTCTTGCCCATGGCCTGAAGCACGGCATGAGCAAAATAAAAGTGGGTTAACAGAAGTAACAGAAGCATTGAGGGCTCCAGTGAGCACAGTTCATATTACACAGATTACCGACCTGCACCTTGGCTCGGATAAAAGCGAAACCCTTGGGGGTGTAAAGACCTTCGATAGTTTCCAGTCTGTGCTGCGTGCCACAGAGGCTCGGGGACGCGGGGACAATCTGCTACTGCTCACTGGGGATCTGGCCAGCGACTGCCAGCCGGGTGCCTACCAGCTGTTAAACCAGGCTCTTTTCGAAGCAGATAAGCAGGCGATCTGGCTGCCCGGCAATCACGACGATATCGAGACCATGAAAGCCAATCTTAGTGACTACCCCCAGCGGCGAGTTTTTAAAGCGGGTGGCTGGGGGATTCTCTTATTGGATAGCTCCAAGCCCAACAGTCCGGGCGGGCATTTCTCCGAGCAAGAGCTGCTTTTCGCAGAGCAGGGATTGGAGGAGCTTGCCGGCAAGCCGGTGCTAGTCGCCATGCACCATTCCCCGGTACTGGTCAATTCTGCGTGGATCGACAAGCAGCAGATTGATAACCACCAGCGGCTCTACAAAACCCTTGAGGCGCACGGTGGTGTAAAGGCGGTTATCACCGGTCATGTGCATCAGCATAACGACAGTCTCTGGGGTGATATTCCGGTTTACTCGACACCATCCAGCTGTGTTCAGTTTGAAAAATACAGCGCTGACTTTGCACTCTCTGACCAACCCCCGGGTTACCGCTGGCTGGATCTGCATGGCGACGGTAGCCTGCAAACTGGCGTTGAGTTCCTCACCGATTTCGACCAGCGCTGTGACAAAAACTGCGTTGGCTACTAAGCGCCGATCAAGTCTCTTTCCGACCCTTAAAAATCTTCCCCGGCAGCATAATCAATCCCCTATAATCCCCAATAGTTGCGATGCTTTGGCTATACTGTCGCCAACTTGAAAACTGAAAAATAAAAATTAGACGTTTCTCTATGCCAACCCTGCTGTATCTCCATGGATTCAATAGCTCGCCCGAGTCAAAAAAGGCGCAGCAGACCAGGCGCTGGTTTGAGCAGAATGCACCTGATATTGAATTTGCCTGTCCATCGCTGCCACCCTATGGGGATGCCGCAATGGGTATGCTGGAAAAGTTAGTCACTGATCGATTACCCGATTCAGTGTCTGTGATTGGCAGCTCTATGGGTGGGTTCTTCGCAACCTGTTTAGCCGAGCAATACAATCTAAAAGCTGTATTGGTCAATCCTGCGGTAAGCCCGGATAGAGGTCTGCAGCGCTGGCTGGGAGAAAATGCCAATTACCACACTGGGGAGAAGTGGTTGTTTGAGGCGCAGCATATTGATGAATACCGGCGTCTGGATCCCCCTGAAATAAAGAATAAAAATAATTACCTTGTGCTCTTGCAAAGCGGTGATGAAGTACTTGATTATCGCGATGCGCAGCAACGATACAGTGGATGCAAAATAATTCTCGAATCCGGTGGCGATCATAGTTTTATCGATTATCATCAACACCTGAAAAATATTCACCAATTTTTGGTCTCGGCCTAAATAAACTAATTTGTGAGCGAATGAGCAACTACAACGCAGAAGATATTGAAGTCCTTACCGGACTCGACCCGGTACGCAAGCGTCCGGGTATGTACACCGACACCAGTCGCCCCAATCACCTGGCCCAGGAAGTTATAGATAACAGTGTCGATGAGGCGCTCGCCGGTCACGCCAAGCGGGTTGAAGTCACCCTGCATAAAGATGGTTCGCTATCGGTCTGTGATGATGGCCGTGGTATGCCCGTGGATATTCACCCGGAGCAGGGTCTTCCCGGTGTTGAAGTTATTCTTTCGACCCTGCATGCCGGTGGTAAGTTCTCCAACGACAACTACCAGTTCTCCGGTGGCTTGCATGGCGTGGGCGTCTCAGTGGTGAACGCCCTGTCCACAAAGCTGGATGTGATAGTGAAGCGCGGCGGCAATGTCCACCAGATTATTTTTGCCGGCGGCGAAAAGACCTCTGACCTGCAGGTTATCGATAGTTGTGGACAGCGTAATACAGGCACTATTTTGCGTTTCTGGCCCGACCCCAGTTACTTTGATTCGGTCAAGTTCTCGGTCAGCCGACTGCGCCATGTGCTGCGCGCCAAAGCGGTACTCTGCGGCGGCTTAACCGTTGGCTTCTACAATGAAAATACCAATGAAAATGAAGAGTGGTATTACGAGGACGGCTTAAAAGATTACCTGGCCGGCGCACTGCACGGCTGGGAAATGCTGCCTGCAGAACCCTTTATCGGCACCTTTGCCGCTTCCAATGAAGCAGTGGACTGGGCGGTTTTGTGGTTGCCTGAGGGCGGCGAGCTGGTTCAGGAGAGCTATGTAAACCTGATTCCAACGCCTCAGGGCGGCACCCATGCCAATGGTCTGCGCAGCGGCCTGCTGGATGCCATGCGTGAGTTCTGTGAGTTCAGGAATCTGCTGCCGCGAGGCATTAAATTAACCCCGGATGATATTTGGGATCGCTGTAGTTATGTGCTCTCCTGCAAGCTGGCCGACCCGCAATTTTCCGGTCAGACCAAAGACCGACTCTCATCCCGGGAAGTGGCTGCCTTTGTCTCCGGCGTTGTTAAAGATTCCTTTAGCCTGTGGTTAAACCAGCACACTGAAGAGGCCGAAAAACTCGCCGAGCTGTGTATCTTTGCCGCCCAGCGCCGAATGCGCGCGAGCAAAAAAGTGGTGCGTAAAAAGGTTACCCAGGGCCCGGCACTCCCCGGCAAGCTGGCCGACTGTGCGAGCGGCGAGCCAGAGCTGTGCGAAATATTTTTAGTCGAGGGTGACTCGGCGGGCGGTTCTGCGAAACAGGCGCGCAACCGCGAAAACCAGGCGATTATGCCTCTGCGCGGTAAGATTCTTAATACCTGGGAAGTGGATTCCCAGGAGATTCTCGGCTCCCAGGAAGTTCATGATATCTCGGTTGCCCTGGGCGTGGATCCGGCACTCGAAGATGTCGATTCACTGCGCTATCACAAGATCTGTATTCTCGCCGATGCGGATTCCGATGGACTGCATATTGCCACCTTGCTCTGCGCTCTTTTTGTTCGTCACTTCCGTCCACTGGTTGCCCAGGGGCATGTCTATGTCGCCATGCCGCCACTGTTTAGAATCGATGCCGGCAAAGATGTCTATTACGCGCTGGACGATGCCGAGCGACAGGGCATACTCGACCGCATTCAGGCCGAAGGCAAGCGCGGCAAAGTCAATGTACAGCGCTTTAAAGGGCTGGGTGAGATGAACCCGCTGCAGCTGCGCGAGACCACCATGGACCCGGACACTCGACGACTGGTTCAGCTGACGCTTGAGCCCGGCGATGACACCAATAGCATTATGGATATGTTGCTGGCCAAAAAGCGCGCCTCGGATCGACGTGCCTGGTTAGAAAACAAAGGCAATTTAGCCGAAAACCTCTAAACCGTATTTAACACAGGAAGAACGATGAACGATATCGTAACCTTTAATGACCAGGGCGTTGAGAGCAGGGCTCTCAGCGACTATGCAGAGCAGGCCTACCTGGATTACTCCATGTACGTCATTCTCGATCGCGCACTGCCGCATATTGGCGATGGCCTCAAGCCGGTGCAGCGACGCATTGTCTACGCCATGAGTGAGCTGGGTTTAAAAGCCAGTGCAAAATACAAAAAATCCGCGCGAACAGTGGGTGATGTAATTGGTAAATTCCATCCCCACGGTGACAGTGCCGCCTACGAAGCCATGGTGTTAATGGCGCAGCCATTCTCCTATCGTTACCCACTGGTCGATGGCCAGGGTAACTGGGGTTCAGCGGACGATCCAAAGTCCTTCGCGGCCATGCGTTACACCGAATCCAAGCTCTCCAAATACGCTGATGTACTGCTCTCAGAGTTGGGCCAGGGCACGGCCAACTGGCGTCCGAATTTTGATGCGACCATGGAAGAGCCAGAAATTCTGCCGGCACGAGTGCCCAATGTATTGCTTAACGGCACCACCGGCATTGCCGTGGGTATGGCTACCGATATACCGCCCCACAATCTCAATGAAGTGGTTAGCGCCTGCCTGCATCTGCTGGATAGCCCGAAGGCGACAGTCCCGGAGTTGATGGAATACATCAAAGCCCCGGATTTCGCTACTGAAGCAGAGATTATTACCAGTCAGGCGGATATCCTAAATACCTATGAGACCGGTCGCGGCTCGGTAAAAATGCGCGCTATCTGGGATAGGGAAGACGGCGATATTATTGTAACCGCCCTGCCATTTCAGGCCTCGGGCTCAAAGGTGCTCGAACAGATCGCCGCCCAGATGCGCAATAAGAAGTTACCTATGGTCGAAGACCTGCGCGATGAGTCAGACCATGAGAATCCAACCCGCCTGGTGATTACACCGCGTTCCAACCGCGTTGATATAGAAGCCTTGATGGATCACCTGTTTGCAACCACCGATCTGGAACGCAGCTACAGAATCAATATGAATATTATTGGTATTGATGGCCGCCCTTCGGTGATGAATCTGCGGCAGATCCTTAAAGAGTGGCTGAGTTTCCGTATCGATGTCACTCGTCGCCGTCTCGATTACAGATTGCAGAAAGTCGAAAAGCGCCTGCACCTGTTGGATGGTTTGTTAATTGCGTTTCTGAATATCGATGAAGTGATTCATATTATCCGCACCGAGGACGAGCCCAAGCCGGCATTAATCGCCCGCTTTGGTCTTTCGGATACACAGGCCGAATATATTCTCGATACCAAGTTGCGCCAGTTGGCGCGACTGGAAGAGGTAAAAATTCGCTCTGAGCAGGATGAGTTAGCCAGGGAGAAAGCTGAGCTCGAGCTGCTGTTGGGTTCCGATGCACGACTTAAAACGCTGGTAAAAAAAGAGCTGAAAGCGACTGCTGAAGAGTTTGGTGACGATCGTCGCTCACCTTTAAAAGAGCGCGGCGAAGCCCAGGCCTTTAACGAAAAAGATCTGCTT
>JBMYPM010000029.1:0-9533 GCA_049600275.1 Porticoccaceae bacterium
GTGGAATTCCAAAGCGATCGGGTTTTGTGCGGTCTAGGCTAACCCGGTTGTCTTCATGGGGCAGACATTCACCAAAACCGGCAATTCCCACCGCCCAATAGTTGCCGGGTTTGGTCAGTGTGTCTTTATAGTCTTTGCCAAAGCCTTTTTGATTGGCCAGGTCTGCCCAGTGGGGGCGCAGAGAGTTGCCCTGAAAGCCATAGCCGCGAATAAAGTCGGCATCACTGTCCTGCTTTTGGTTATTTCTAAACCGCGGAATATAAAAGCCATTGGGGCGGTTGCCGTAATAGTAGTTATCCAGATTATCCAAAAATACCGCCGAGCCAATAATGCCGGTGGTGTGATCCATCAGGTATTTGCCCAGCACGCCACTGCTATTGGCCATGCCATTCGGGAAATGCTCGGAGCTGGAGTTAAGCAGTATCTGGGTGGAGGCTATGGTGGATGCACATAAAAAGACTATTTTGCTGCTAAATTGCAGACGTTCGCCACTTTTAGTATCAATTACATGGACGATAGAAACACGCTTCGTCTCTGGGTCGTACTCTAATCGCTCTACTACTGAGTCTGGACGCAGGGTTAGTCTGTTGGTGGCGCGGGCCGCCGGTAGTGTGGAACTCTGGGTGCTGAAATAGCTGCCGGTGGAACAGCCGCGCTCACAGGGACCGCAGTAATGACAGGCGGCGCGGCCGCGATGATTCTCTGTCAGGACGGCGGTGCGGCCAATAGTCATGGTGATTTCTGGTATTTTTTTCTCGATACGCTGTTTTACGGTTTTTTCGATGCCATACATTTTCATCGGCGGTAAAAACTTTCCATCTGGCAGTTGCTCTAGCCCTTCAGCCTGCCCACTGACACCGATAAAGTCTTCAACATAGTCATACCAGGGTGCCAGGTCTTTGTAGCCAATTGGCCAGCGACTGCCATGGCCATCTTCATTATTTGCCTTAAAATCTGCCTCACTAAAACGGTATGACTGGCGATACCATGTAAGTGAGCGCCCACCTACACCGCCACCTCGAATCCATTGAAAGGGCTTTTTACTGTCGTACTGATAGGGGTTTTGCCGGTCATTATTAAACAGGTGGCGATTGGAGGCATCCAGCACTCCAGAGTGCTTGCTAATAAAGTAGTCGCGATCATTTAACTGGCGTTCGTCTTTGCCATAAAAGGGCATCTTCCATGAGGGTATATGTTCGCCATGGTAGTCGACCCCATGCTTTACATCGGGACTGCGATCCAGCAACAGCACATTAAGGCCTTTTTCAGTCAGTTCCTTGGCCGCCCAGCCGCCGCTAATGCCGGAACCCACCACAATGGCATCATAGGTTGCATCGGTCATGAGTAATCTCCCGGGCGATTGCGCGACCAGCTCGACTGGTCACTAGCCAATACTGTTTCACCCTCAAAATTGCCGGGCATCGGGTTGTGGCGCAATACCTGGGTGGCCCCGACTTCGGACATAAAGAAGCCCAGAGCGGTCAGCTCCTTTAGCTGACAGATAAATGGCGCGGTGCTGTCAAAGCCATTACCCACTCGACTGCCGAGTTGATACCAGGTGGCATCCGAATGCTGCTCTTCAAGCTGTTCCAGAAGCTGGATCAGCTCTACCTCTTTATCAAGCGCTTTATCTTTTTGCCTGTCTATATCCGCCTGCAGTGCAGTTAGGCCAGTGATAAAGGTTTTGCGCTCATCGGCGGTCATATAGTGGGCGACTGTCAGCTCGATAAAGTGGTCGGCTTTGGCATCCAGAGCCCCCGGGGTATCGGTGCGGGGAATAATTGTCTCCACCAGATTGCGCACCAGCTGGCGCTGGGCAGCGCTAAATATATTGACCGGCTGCTCTATAAAGTTTTTACCTAGCGCAAATAGCTGTTGCTGGTACTCGGCGGAATAGCTATTGCCCGACAGGCCGCTGCCGGCAAGTATCAATGAGGTAAATTCAAGAAACTGGCGGCGGTTCATACCTTTTTCTCTCTGGCAATACGCCGCTTGTGCTTCCAGTAGGAAAACAGGCTGAGTAACAGCCAGAGTACAAATAGCGCCAGGTTTTGTAGTGGCCACTGGCCAAAGTAGACGGCGACCACCTTAAAGAGGCTGTATATCCAGTAGATAACATCAATATTCAGCAGGTGGTAAATCTCATAGAAAAGCCCGGCTGTGGCCGGTAGCAGAAACTTCAGGTACAAAACAAATACAGTACTGATAGCCATTGCCCGGTATAGATGAGTACGCTGGTATGAGTATCGCTGATACTTTTGCGAGTCCTGGGAATTTTGGGAGCCCTGCGAGCTTTGTGGCTTTTGTGGCTTTTGTGGCTTTAGAGAGTCAGGCACAATATTTTTATTTTTATAATTTATGGTTTCCGATCATCATAATATTCGCCACTGAATGCAAGCCTCAGTTTGCGCGTATAATGACCGCCCGGACAGATTACTTTTAATTTCTGCACCTCTAAACAAAGCTAAAGAGAAAACCTATGTCTATTCAGTGGTACCCCGGCCATATGCACAAGGCCAGCAACGAGATGATCGAGGCCCTGCCCCTGGTCAACCTGGTTGTTGAGGTTCTGGATGCACGGATTCCCTTTAGCAGCTCAAACCCGTTTATCCAGGGACTGGTCACCGATAAGCCCTGCATTAAAATTCTCAACAAGTGCGATCTGGCGGATCCCGAAATCACCAGGGTCTGGCAGGATTACTACGAGCAACAGAAGAATACCAAGACCATGGCGCTGGATTTACAGCATACGGATCCGGGAAAACAGATTGTCGACCTGATTAATAAGCTGGTACCGCAAAAGGAAGGCCGCAATACGCTGGTTATGGTTACCGGTATCCCCAACGTTGGTAAGTCTTCACTTATTAACAGCCTGGCGGGGCGTCATATTGCTAAAACTGGCAATGAACCGGCGGTGACCAAGGGTCAGCAAAAGATCAATCTGCGCAATGGCATTATGCTGTTGGATACGCCGGGGATTCTCTGGCCGAAGATTGAAAATCCTAATAGCAGCTACAGATTGGCCACTACCGGCGCGATTAAAAATACCGCCGTTAGCTACGAAGATGTGGCCTTTTTTGCCGCTGAGTTTTTGCTGCAAAAATACCCTGCACTGCTTAAAGAGCGCTTTAAGTTTGAAAGCCTGCCCCAGAGCGAGCTGGAACTTCTGGAAGTTATTGGCGCCCAGCGCGGCTGCCTGCGCGGCGGCGGCCAGGTAGATCTGGAGCGGGTATCCACTATCTTTATCAATGAACTGCGCGCCGGCACATTGGGGGCGATCAGCTTTGAAACCCCGGATGTTATCGACGAGGAAATGAAACAGGTGGAGATTTTAAGGGCTGAAAAGGAAGAGCGGGAAAAACTTCGCCTGGAGAAAGCGGCCGCACGACGCAGAAAAGCCAAAGCTAACAGGAAATAACTTTATTTAAACAAATGAGCCTGCAGCGTAGCCCGATGCCCAGGCCCACTGGAAGTTATAACCACCCAGATGGCCGGTCACATCCACCACCTCACCGATAAAGAACAGCCCGGGTTGAGCCTTACATTCCATAGTCTTGGAGGACAGCTGGTCGGTATCCACACCACAGAGAGTCACCTCAGCAGTACGGTAACCCTCGGTTCCCGATGGCTTTAACTGCCAATCCGCCAGATGCTTCGCCACGGTCATCAGCGTCGCATCGGGAATTTCCGCCACCGCGGTTTCCGCATACCCAGGCCAGTAGAGATTCTGCAGCTCCAGCACCAGGCCCTTGGAGAGATGCTGGGTCAATAAATTGCGCAACAGGCTTTTGGCGCTACTCTTTTTGTAGCCGAGTAATAAGTCGCGGCTATCCAAATCCGGCAAAAGGTTAATGCTGATAGTCTGCCCCGGCTTCCAATAGCTGGATAGCTGCAGTGCCGCCGGGCCGCTGATCCCGCGATGGGTAAACAGCAGGTTCTCGCGGAAACTCACGCCATTTACCGACATCTCCACATCCACCGCCAGACCCGAGAGTTTTTCTGATATCTGCTTGATACCATCACTAAAGGTAAAGGGCACCAGACCGGCACTGCGCGGCAATAGATTTAAACCAAACTGCTCGGCCAGCTGATAACCAAAACCCGAGGCACCCATAGTCGGAATCGACAGACCCCCAGTCGCCACCACCAATGATCTGCATTGAAATTGACCGCTGGAGGTTTGCAGACTGTAGCCACCTTTTTCCAAGGCCTTCACTGCCTTTATTTCACACTTGGTTTTAATCTCTACACCGGCCTGCTGACATTCATCCAGCAGCATGGCGAGAATATCTTTTGCCGATTCATCGCAAAACAGCTCACCGTGTTTGCGCTCGTGATAGGCAATACCGTGGCGCTCAACCATATCGATAAACTGCCACTGGTTATAACGGTTAAGGGCCGAGATACAAAAGTACGGGTTATTGCAGAGGTAGTTTTCCGGCGTGATATCCAAGTTGGTGAAATTACAGCGACCACCCCCGGACATCAGAATTTTCTTGCCGACTTTATTACTGCTATCCAACACCACTACCGACAGCCCGCGCTGACCGGCAGTAAAAGCGCAGAACAGACCGGCGGCACCGCCGCCAATAATTACCACATCAGGGTTTTTCACCGGTCTGAATCCCCAGGCAAATTCTGCCCGCGCAACTTATTCCAACGTGATTCTATTTCAGCGCGGCCTATTTTCTCTAGGGTGCTGATATTACGCTGTGGAATCTGCTCTGGGTTGGCAAAGCTATCCAGAGCGTCGGTAAGCATATCCTCGCGGAGAAAATGAATGACCGGATAGGGTGAGCGATTGCTGAAATGGCTGGCGCTATCTTCAGCTTCACCATCAAATAGATAGTCAGGGTGGAAACTGGCCAGCTGAATTGTGCCATCGAGACCCAGCTCTTCAATTAGGCCTTCGGCATTGTCGAGAAACATCAGGTACTCATCAAAACTGGCCAATGCATTGGGTATCACCAAGAGAGTTGTGGCGATCTCGCCCTCAGAACTCTGCTGTATTAAGTCCAGTTCGCTCAGAAAAGTATGATTGATTTGATTGATATCTTCGGACTCACAGATCGCGATTCGCAGCGCATCAGTGGCGACTACCGGGCGCGCAAAGGGGCACAGGTTTAGCTCGACAATAAAGCTCTCTAGCCAGGTGCGAATATGCTTCTCTACAAGATCTGACATGCTCTTTAACAACCTGACTATGGATTTGGAAAAACGCGATTATAGTCCTATTTCAGTGCAATTGATCGCCTACCGAACAGACGACGTAAACAAAAGTTCAATGGCATAAAGATATTTCGATGCAATTAAACTGGCTGGATAACGAGACTCCTGTACCCGCTCTGCTCTCAAAGGGCTTTCCGGAAAAAATGGTCTTGCTCGATCTCGAGACCACCGGGGGCAAGGCCACCTATAACCGAGTGATTGAAATTGGCCTGTTGGTGATTGAGCAGGGCGAGGTGATTGAGCGCTGGCAGTCATTTATTGATCCCGAAACAACACTGCCGCCATTTATCCAAAAGCTCACCGGTATTGCGCCAAGTATGCTGCGCGGCGCACCGCTATTTGCCGAGATAGCCGAACAGCTTCTCGGCTATCTGGATGGGCGCACACTGGTTGCTCACAATGCGCGCTTTGATTATGGCTTCCTGAAAAATGAGTTTCAGCGCGCCGGTATCAGCTATAACGCCAAACCTCTTTGCTCGGTAAAATTTAGTCGCAGTCTCTATCCGCAGTTTAAACGTCATGGCCTCGACCAGATTATTAAGCGCTTCCAGTTACCGATCGAAAACCGCCACCGCGCTCTTGATGATGCGGAGATGATCCAGCGCTTTTTTCTTAAATCATCCGTCTTGTTTCCCGAGGAGGAGATCGCCGCGACCTGCACTAGCCTGCTCAAAAACCCGGCGCTGCCGCCACTGCTAAAAGCCAGCGATATCAAAAAACTGCCTGCCTCAGCGGGCGTCTATTATTTTTACGATGCCAGTGGCACGCTGCTCTATGTGGGCAAAAGTGTGCATATTCGCAATCGCGTGATGAGCCATTTTTCTCAGGATCATAAAAACCCCAAAGATCTGCGAATCAATAATAAGTTGGCGCATATTGACTTTGAAAAGACGCCCACGGATTTCGGTGCGCAGATCCGTGAGAGCAACCAGGTCAAAGCGCTTTCACCTCTCTATAACCGGCGGTTGCGCAAAACCAAAAAGCTCTATCAGTATCGCTGCGAAGAAGATCGCAATGGCTATCAGCGGATTGCTATCGAGGCGGTAGAGTTGGATGCCGATGGCGTGGATGAACGCTTCGGCCTATTCCGCTCACCGCGTCAAGCATCAAAGCAGATCGAAAAACTCGCCGATCACTATTTTCTCTGCCACAAGTTACTGGGATTGGAATCGGATACCAGTGCAGCCAATCAAAAGCCCTGCTTTCGGGCCCAGCTAAAGAAGTGCTTTGGTGCCTGCCATGGGGCTGAAGAGCCGGCAATTTATAATCAGCGGGTGAACACGGCGTTAAATAATTATCAGCTTAAAATGTGGCCCTATCCCGGCGCGATTATGATCGAGGAGCGGGATATGCAAGAGCCGGAGAACGTTGCCTTTCATGTGGTTCACAATTGGCGCTATATCGCCAAACTAACCCTGATCGAGGATCTCTATGATCAGGGTTATCAACTGGCCCAAAGCCAGAACAGCCAAATGCAGAAAGAAGAGCAGAATGACTCACAGCAATCCATGCCCGCTGACAGCGACGATCGTTTTGATCTGGATATCTACTTTATTCTGGTGCGCTTTTTGGTCGATGCAGAGAAGATGAAAATGCATAACCTAAAGATTTGGCCGCTACTGCCCCTGCCCGATCACTGTTAATGACTAGCTTTATTTTTTGCGCTTAATTTTTGCTTGAAGAAATCCGCCTTACACTAGATACTGTATATATAAACAGTAATAATAAATTCTGCGGGGAGTTTCTATGAGTGTCTTGCTGGTAAGACATGGCGGCACTGCTGTCCATATAAAAAACAATTACGTCAATATACCGCTGTTTCGCGAAGCGGTTTCCGCCGGCTTTCCATCGCCGGCAGAGGACTATATCGAGCAGTCACTGGACCTGAATGAACACTGTATCAAGCGCCCTGCGGCGACTTTCTTTGTTCGCGTGCAGGGCGATTCAATGATTGATGCAGGTATCTATGCCGAGGATATGCTGGTGATAGATCGCTCTATACCGGCAACCCATGGCGATATTGTAATCGCCGGACTGCACGGGGAATTTACCGTTAAAGAACTGCAACTGCGACCTCGAACCTGCCTGATGCCGAAAAACCAGGCCTATTCGCCAATTGATATTCCCGAGGGTTCCGAGCTGGATATTTTCGGTGTGGTCACTCATGTGATACGCAATCTTAGACAGATATAGCAGGCTATCTGTGCCACAACCTACCTTTGCCCTTGTCGACTGCAATAATTTTTACGCCAGCTGTGAAAAGTTATTTCGACCCGATTTAAAACACCGACCCCTTGTGGTGCTATCGAATAACGATGGCTGCGTGGTGGCGCGCTCCAAAGAAGCCAAGGCGCTGGGCATTAAAATGGGCGTGCCGATCTTTAAGATTCGCCATGAACTTCGCCAACACAATATTGCGGTGTTCTCCTCCAATTACACCCTCTATGCCGATATGTCTGCACGGGTCATGCGCACTCTTGAAGAGTTGGCGCAGCGAGTAGAGGTTTACTCTATAGACGAAGCCTTTCTCGATTTAACCGGCACTCAGTCAGTGCTTTCCAACACCCAGTTTGGCCAACAGGTAAGACAGATTATTGGCGATTGGACTGGTATTACCGTCTGTGTGGGTATTGCGCCAACCAAGACATTGGCCAAACTGGCCAACCATGCCGCAAAAAAATATCCTGCCACTCAGGGCGTAGTTGATCTCGGTGATCGCCAGCGGCAACAGCGGCTGATGGCACTGTTACCGGTAGATGAGATTTGGGGTATTGGTCGCCGACTCGGTTTGCGCTTGCAACAGATGGGGATTAACAGCGCTCTGGATCTGGCCAATGCCAACCCGAAACATATTCGTCAGCACTTCTCGGTGGTAGTCGAGCGTACAGTCCGTGAACTCAACGGCGAATCCTGTATAGAGTTTGAAGAGCTACCGCCGACCAAGAAACAGATTGTCTGCAGTCGCTCTTTTGGCGAGCGCGTCACCAGCTTGCAGGAGATGCGTGAAGCGATCTGCAAGCACAGCGCACGCGCCGCTGAAAAACTGCGCAAAGAGAAACGCTACGCTAAAATTATTACCGTCTTTATCCGTACCAGCCCGTTTAATGCCCAGCAACCTCAGTACGCCAACTCACTCAGTGCTGAGCTATCAGCGCCCAGTGATGACAGTCGCGACTTAATCAATCAGGCAATAAGATTATTGGCGCATATCTGGCGCGATGGTTATGCCTACGCCAAGGCGGGAGTTATGTTGTCGGACTTTTACGAACCCGGAGTCTATCAGACAGATATTTTTGATCAGCAGCCAAACAGCCGAGAACACCGAGAGAGCAAGAGACTGATGTCGACGCTGGATAAAATTAACCGCCAGGGCAAGAGCAAACTATTCTTTGCCGGACAGGGGGTTAAAAACAGTCCGAGGACAAAAAGCTGGGTAATGAAGCGCGAACATCTCTCCCCAGCCTACACCACTAATTGGAATGATATTTTAAAAGTGAAATAAAGAGTGAAATAGCAGGTTGCTGCCCATCTGTTTTACCTGCTATTTTTTAGCCCTTTTGCCTTGATCGCCGCTTGCTTCATTGTCCGCTTGGTCGCCGACAATACCGACAGCTCAGGGTTAGATTTTCCAGTGCGGCCAAGGACAGCTATCTGCTCGAAATACCAGTACTGAACAGCGAAGCCTGCAAGGGCTTTAAAAGCCTTTATCTTCGTCAACCAACCCAGCCAAACAGGAAATAGAGAGAGTTTATCTTCATAGCGAGGAAGCTGGTCAAGTCCATTTATCAAGAGTGTTGGCGCGTCAGTAAGTACACACATTGGGCGACCTAAACCAATCAGATCGGCACTGCCACTCTCCAGTGCTTGCAACATAGCCGCGCGCTGACGAAAGCCTCCAGTGACCATTAATGGAATCGATATTTTTGCCCGCATTGCCAAAGCAAAGTCGACAAAATACGCCTCACGTATCTGGGTTGACCCTGCGGGGAGAGAAACAGTCTGGGGCTCCTCTTCTTCAAGCCCAGCCATCCCCAACAGCTTGGGCTGTTCGTAGGTGCCACCGGATATTTCAATCAGGTCAATACCGGCATCCTGCAACCACTGGGCAACTTGCAGGCTTTCCTCAAAGGCAAAACCACCCTTTTGAAAATCCGCACTATTGAGTTTTACCGCCACCGGAAAATCTGCACCTACCTCAGCACGAACCGCTGCCACGCATTCCAAAAGGGCTCTGGCGCGATTAGCCAGTGAGCCACCATATTTATCACTGCGCTGATTACTGCGCGGACTTAAAAATTCCGAGA
>JBMYPM010000030.1:0-9513 GCA_049600275.1 Porticoccaceae bacterium
CGGTGTTGTCCCAGGCGTTGGCGAGCTCCTCGGCGAGTTCCTCCGCACCCTCGACCTTCTCGTCAGGCAAGCCCGTTAGGGCAAGAAAGTCTGGTATCGACCAGTTGAGAACCCGGGCATTTTTTCCGTAGACCATATCGACACTATCTCTAAACACCGGACACCGCTCAGCCGAAGCCTCATGGCAAATGGTAATAACATAATCGAAGGTTTCATTATTTGCATAGCGATCAAATACTGTGGTTAAAGGGTCTGTCGGGAAACTAAACCCCGCCTCCTCCATAACCATAAGAGGCAGCCCAGCAATAGAACCAGCCTCGAATCCTGAACTGGAAACCTCAATATGCCCCAATCCCATTTGCTCGGCATAAAGCTCGGCAATTCTCGACCTACCACCAAAAAAAGTGCACACAAAAAGAATCCTGATCATATCCATTTGACTCCAGAACTTGGCTGTTTAAAAAAACAGGTTTACTTATTTTTGAATAAACTCTACAGCAATAACACCAAGCCAGGCAACTATTAATCTAATGAGTTGCAACCAGCACAGCTCCTGTTATCGCCAGTAAAACCCCGGCCATTTTTCGGCCAGTAAGCTTTTCACCCAACAAAAAATAGGCCAGGATAATAATAAAAACTGTCGACAACTGATTAAAAATTGCCGCCCTGCCCGCTTCAAGATATTTAAAACCCGCCACCCACATCAGGGTCGCTAAAAACGGGCCGAGGATGGCCATCGGAATCATGGTTCGCCACATATCTGTTCGCAAAAAACCGATAAATAATGCCTCCCTAACCCTGCCGGGGAACCTGACCACCGCGTAGAGGTACATGGCAATAGCACCAATTAAGAAGCGAAAACTGCAGACCCAGACCAGTGACTCTTGACGAAAAATATCCCGCACCATAAGGATACCGATCGCCATCACAATATGGGCAGCTGCTGCCAGCAAAATCCCGACCCAGAGATCCTTTGGATTTTTGATCTCTGCGGTCATAGTGGCGCCGACAAAAACCCCAAACAACACAAAGATACCGCCGATAATTTCAAAGATACTGAGCATCTCGCCAAACATAATAAAACCGACAAAGGCGATGGATGGTGCATAGGCACAGTCTGCAAGTGCCTGCAGGCTGGCCCCCAGGCGATTAAGCGCTGCAGCAATCATGGTGTCGGCGACTGCAATACCGAGAACTGCGCTTATAACTAAACGAAAATAATCATAGGACTGCAGCTGGATAAAGAGAGGTTCACCAAGCACTATCAGGGTGATAACCACCAAAATAAAAGCGACAGTATTTTTGAAAAAAGTCAGTGGAATTGGCGGGATCTGATGTCCAGCAACACGCATTAATATCAATGCAAAGGACCACACCAGCGCCGAACCAACAGCATACAAATCACCAATATGCACGATTGAGCATCTCCATTTGCGAGTTAGCTTTCCTAGGAAGAGAAATTTTTAAAGCCAGCCTAGCAGTACTGAACAACTGTTACATGTAAGCGTTGGAAGTATCCGTATGATCAGTCACATCCTTAACACCCTTAAGCTCCGGAATCTTTTCCATCAGAGTTTTCTCAACACCCTCTTTCAAGGTGAGATCCACTGCCGAACAACCCTGACAACCACCACCAAATTCCAATACCGCAAAACCATCGGCCATCTCGGACAGAGATACCACACCACCATGAGAGGCTAGGCCAGGGTTAATCTCGTTATAGAGCAAGTAGTTCACACGATCTTCAATGGGGCTGTCGTCGGTGACATTGGGCAATCTTGAGTTCGGGGCACGAATGGTTAATTGGCCGCCAAACTTATCCTCTGCAAAGTCGACTTTGGCTTCATCCAAAAAAGGAATGCTGCGCTGTTCGAAGTAGGCGTTGAAGGCCTCGTACTCCACCACCAGGTCCTCTTCGTTATGTTCGCCGGGACGGCTGTAGGCAATACAGGTTTCAGCCTTGGGTGTACCGGGATCAGAGACAAACATACGAATACCAATACCTTCACAATTTTGCTTTTCTAAAAGTCCAGCGAGATATTTCTGGGCCGATTCTGTGATTGTTACATTGTGCATACTGATATCCTGAAATCCTGAGAATGGAATTAAACTAAAGTAATTCCGAGTAAAAGACTAGGTTATTTTACGCTATAAGAGGCCTTCGGCAATACCCCCTTTTTGGCTTTTAAAGGTCGCTTTTTAAATTTATTTTGGTATGATGCGCATCCATCAAAATATTTTGATGCAATAGACAGATTAAGGTGTAGACAACCATTATGTCTCAACAAGATAAAGCCCAAGCCCATAAGCAACGCATATTGAATGCCGCCCAGCAGCGCATTCTGATTCTTGATGGCGCTATGGGTACGATGATCCAGCGTCATACCCTTGAAGAAGAGGACTTTCGCGGGCAACGCTTTGCTGACTGGCACACCGACCTGAAGGGCAATAATGACCTTCTAAGCCTGACCCAGCCGGAGATTATCTGCGATATCCACCGCGCCTACCTCGAGGCCGGCGCGGATATTATTGAGACCAACACCTTTAACTCGACCACCATCTCCCAGGCAGATTATGAGATGGAAGCGATTTCCCGGGAGATCAATGTCGCTTCTGCGCAGCTCGCGCGGAAAGCCGCTGATGAGTTTTCTACCCCTGAGCGCCCGCGCTTTGTCGCCGGTATTCTCGGACCGACCAGCAGAACCGCTTCCCTGTCACCGGATGTTAACGACCCCGGCGCCCGCAATGTCACCTTTGACGAACTGGTGGAAGCCTATGTGGAGTCCACTGAAGCGCTGATTGAAGGTGGTTCCGATGTAATCATGGTTGAGACCATTTTCGATACCCTAAATGCCAAGGCCGCACTGTTTGCTATACAGCTGGTTTTTGAAAAACAGGGCTATGAACTGCCTATTATGATTTCAGGCACTATTACCGATGCCAGTGGCCGCACCCTCTCTGGGCAGACCCCTGAAGCATTCTGGAATTCTATAAAACACAGCAAGCCCATCAGCGTTGGCCTTAACTGTGCACTTGGGCCCAAAGAATTGCGCCCTCACCTGTTAGAAATTTCCAACTCTGCAGATACATTGGTCAGCGCCCACCCCAATGCCGGCCTGCCCAATGAGTTTGGCGGCTATGATCTGGATGCGGAAAATATGGCGGCAACAGTGGCAGAGTTTGCCAGCGCCGGACTCTTAAATATTGTCGGCGGCTGCTGTGGTACTACCCCTGAGCATATTCGCGCCATAGCTGATGCTGTGGCAGCTATTCCGGTGCGGCAGATCCCCGAGATTGAGCCCGCCTGTCGCCTGTCGGGACTTGAGCCTTTTACTATCTCCGCGGACTCTCTGTTTGTGAACGTTGGCGAGCGCTGTAATGTCACTGGCTCAGCAGTTTTTAAACGGCTGATTCTCGAAGAGAACTACGATGCGGCATTGGAAGTTGCCCGTCAGCAGGTACTTAATGGCGCACAGATAATCGACGTCAATATGGACGAGGGCATGCTTGAATCCCTGCCTGCCATGGTGACTTTTTTAAACCTGATTGCTAGTGAGCCAGATATCTCCCGCGTGCCAATTATGGTCGACTCATCCAAATGGGATGTGATTGAAGCCGGCCTTAAATGTATCCAGGGCAAGTCGGTCGTTAACTCAATCAGTTTAAAAGAAGGTGAGGCAGAGTTTATTGAGCGCGCCAAACTTTGTAAAAAGCACGGTGCGGCAATTGTGGTGATGGCCTTTGATGAGGATGGCCAGGCGGATAATCTCGAGCGTCGCCAGCAAATCTGCCAGCGCAGCTACAACACCCTGGTCAATGAAGTTGGTTTCCCGGCGGAAGATATAATTTTTGATCCCAATGTATTTGCCGTTGCAACCGGTATCGAAGAGCACAACAGATACGGTCTCGACTTTATCCAGGCCTGTAGCTGGATTAAACAGAACCTGCCCCATGCGCTGATTAGCGGCGGAATCTCCAATGTCTCGTTCTCATTCCGCGGCAATAATCCGGTTCGCGAAGCGATTCACTCAGTGTTTCTCTACCATGCCATTCGCGAAGGCCTGAGCATGGGTATTGTTAATGCCGGTCAGCTTGCAGTCTATGATGACCTGCCAGAAGAGCTGCGCAATGTGGTGGAGGATGTCGTGCTGTTCCGCACGCCGGAAGGTACTGAAAACCTGCTGGCGATCGCCGATAAATATCGCGGCGACGGCGCCACCCAGACCAAAACTGAAGATTTAAGCTGGCGCGAAGGCAATGTTAATCGTCGCCTTGAACACGCCCTGGTCAAAGGTATCACCGCCTATATCGAAGAGGATACTGAAGAGGCCCGCCAACAGGCCGAACGCCCCCTGCATGTTATTGAGGGCGCGCTGATGGATGGCATGAATATCGTCGGCGACCTGTTTGGCTCCGGCAAGATGTTTCTACCCCAGGTGGTGAAATCTGCCCGGGTTATGAAACAGGCTGTTGCCTATCTGCAGCCCTATATCGAAGAAGAGAAAGATGAGTCTGCCAGCACCAACGGCAAGATTCTGATGGCGACGGTTAAAGGTGATGTTCACGATATTGGCAAGAATATTGTCGCGGTTGTATTGCAGTGCAATAACTACGAGGTGATTGATCTCGGCGTGATGGTGCCTGCAGAAAAAATCCTCCAGACAGCCAGGGATCACAATGTGGATATTATCGGCCTCTCCGGACTGATTACCCCGTCCCTCGACGAGATGGTGACACTGGGTAGAGAGATGGAACGCCAGGGTTTTGATATACCGCTGTTAATTGGTGGCGCAACCACTTCAAAGGCCCATACCGCGGTTAAAATTGCACCAACCTACCAGCGCAACCAGACCATCTATGTATCCGATGCATCCCGCGCTGTAGGTGTTGCCAGCAAGCTGATCAGCCAAGAGAGTCGCGATGCCTTTGTCGCCGAGATACAGCTCGATTACGATGCTGTACGCCTGCGCACAGCCAATAGAACCTCAAGGGGAACCTTGTTCGCCTACTCAGACGCGGTTAAACAAAAGCCCCAGATTAACTGGCGTGACTACCAGCCAACCCTTCCGGCAAAACCTGGTATCACAGTGCTGGATGATTATCCCCTTGAGGCACTGGTGCCCTATATTGACTGGACACCCTTCTTTATTACTTGGGACCTGGTCGGAAAATACCCGAAGATCCTCAAAGACGAGGTGGTCGGTGAGGCGGCGCAAAATTTATTTAATGATGCCCAGAAGCTGCTTAAAGATATTATCGACAATAAACGCCTGACTGCCCGCGCGGTGTTTGGCTTATGGGAAGCTAATACAGTGAATCACGACGATATCGAAGTCTATGGTTCCGAGGGCGAAACACTGGCCACCCTGCACCATATTCGCCAGCAGATTCAAAAGCCCGGTGCCAGTGAAGAGCTCGCCTCTCTCGCCGATTTTGTTGCACCAAAAGAGTCGGGTATCACCGACCATATTGGTGCCTTTGCGGTAACCACCGGTATCGGCGCCGACGAGCTGGCCGCTGAGTATGAAGCCGCCCACGATGACTATAATGCCATTATGGTTAAAGCTCTGGCCGACCGCCTGGCGGAGGCCTTTGCCGAAAAACTCCATGAGCAGGTACGTCGCGAACACTGGGGCTATGCAGCAGATGAACAGCTGGATAATGAATCATTAATCAAGGAGAAGTACCGCGGTATTCGCCCTGCCCCAGGCTATCCGGCCTGCCCTGACCACACCGAGAAAGGCACGCTGTTTGAACTGCTTAATGTCACTGAGAACATCGGCCTTGAGCTAACAGACAGCTTTGCCATGTCGCCGGCCGCGGCAGTCAGCGGCTGGTACTTTGGGCATCCGGATGCCAAGTATTTTAATACCGGAAAAATCGATGGTGATCAGGTCGCCTCGCTTGCAGAGCGCAAAGGCATGTCGGTGGCGGAGCTTGAACGTTGGTTAACACCTGTTCTTAACGATTAATTGCTAACAGCAACAAGGGATATACAGTGACTGAAAACGGAAAATCCAAAAAGCCCGACCTCGGCGCAGTGATCAAAAGTATTTTGGCTGCCGCGATCGGTGTGCAGAGCAATAAAAATCGTCAGCGTGATTTTGAACAGGGAAGCCCACTGGCATTTATTATTGGCGGTCTTGTTTTCACCCTGCTGTTTATTGCCACTGTGGCAACGGTTGTCGGGTTTGTTTTGAGCAATAACGGCTAGAGAAACCTCTTTAGATTTCCCGACATTACCGGGACATAAAAAAACGGGCTGCAATATTTGCAGCCCGTTTTTGTTTATTAGCTTTGATTAAAAATTGTATGTCGCCTGCAGCGCAACATTTCGTGGACGGTTTACAAAGGCATAGTAAGAGTTACCCGCACCACCAGTCAGTGTTCCACCCAGCGGTGTATTGCCACCAAAGTTAATCACAGTCTCATCCGTCAGGTTGCGACCGATTAAAGCAAATACCCAATCGCCCTTAGTATCAGATAAGGCGATACGTGCATTAACCAGAGTATATGCGTCCTGCTCGGTGCGCGGATCAAGGTTTGCTGTATAGATATAATCACCCACATAACTTAAGTCCAGAGTTGCGTCCATCACCAGATTATCGGCAACCATATCTGACCAGGTAGCGCCGATATTGGCCTGAAACTCCGGCGTATACTCTTTGCGCTCACCGGCAACATCACAGAGACCGGGGAAATCAGGCGAGTTTGGTGTCTGACCAAAGTAACACTGGGAGTTGGGGAACTTGTCGTAATTAAAGTCCAGATAGGCAGCTGAACCGGTTAGAGTCAGCTGATCAGAAACCGCCCAGCGACCATCGGCTTCAAGCCCCTGCACCGTGGCCTCACCAGCATTGGTGACATTAAAGCCCAGAGTTCCATCAAACTGAGAAACCTGCAAATCACTGTACTCGGTTAAATAGAAAGACAGACTAAGTTCAGCCGCACCTTCCGCCAAACTCATTTTTGATCCCAGCTCTATACTGGTGGCTCTCTCGCGATCAAACTCCCAGCTACCATTAATCGCGGCACTGGTCAGAGGATTGATCGCATTCATAACTGCCGGATCTGGATGTCCGTTTGATCGGGCATCGAAGCCGCCGGACTTGTGACCCCGGGTCCAGGTGGCATAAGCCATAGCGGTTTCACTGAGATCCCACTCCAGTGTGAAAACCGGCGTAAATGAGCTGTCATCTAACTTGCCGTTAATTGTCTCATAGGGCTCGATAGCGAATACGCCATACAACAGATTGTAGGGATCTGTAGCTATGCCTACAGGTAAGGCCACACCAGCAAAGGGTGAGCTGGGGCTGGAGATATGTTGCTGAACGCGATCCGCATCTTTGCTCTCTTCGGTGTAGCGACCGCCAACAGTAAGACGCATATTATCTGCTATAGACCAGCTTAACTGGGCAAATGCCGCCCAGATATCACCCTCCTGATTAAAGCTGCGATTGGTGGAAGAGCCGGCAGCCAGAGGCGCTAAAGCCGCGGCACCGGCACCTATTAGAGCGGTTGTGATCACTGTGGGATCGGGCAGCAGGATCTGGTCATCGTACTCAAGATCCGTGGACTGGAAAAACAGCCCGGCAATATAATCAATCTTGCCCCCCAAATCAGACGTAAAGCGGAACTCCTGACTAAACTGACTGTACTCTTCCTGGCGGGCAGCATTAAACACAGCGGCGCCGGTAAAGTCGCAGTCACAGTTTTCATCAAACTCGTAGTCCACATAGCCAGTGATCGAGGTCAGGGTCAAACCATCCAGATCCCAGTCGACACTCAAGGTGGTATTGTTAACTTCGTTATTACTGAAGTGACCGTTGTTATCACCCACATAATTGAGTTCTGCATCGACCTGAAAAGCCTGTAGAGAGTTCAACACAGTGATATGGTCTGGCGTGCCGATACTGTTGTAGACCTCCATATTTCGCCCGGTTACATCGAAAGTCGAATGCGAAGTCTTTAGATTAGCAGTAATATCCTCATTGATATCCCAACGCAGAGAAGCGCGGATAACATCTTCCGACTCCTGCTGCTCATCGGCACCGGTAACAGCATTTTTAACATAACCATCCATCTCGCGGGTTAGAACCGCCAGTCGACCACTAAGGTTTTCAGACAGCGGGCCAGAGAGCACCAAACGCAGATCTTCCTCACCGTGATCTGGCTCGTACAGAGCTGTAATGGAACCCTCAAACTCGTCTGTGGGCTTGGCGGTGATCTGACTTACCGCACCGGCAATACTGTTTTTACCAAAAAGAATTCCCTGTGGACCGCGCAGAACTTCGACGCGCTCCATATCGATCATTGGAATTCGCGCCAGCTGGTCGCGACCATAGAAAACACCATCGTTATACATACCAACCGACTGCTCAAAACCCGGATTAATACCGGAGCTGATACCGCGAATGGTAATGGTGGTAGAAATACCGGTTTCATTAATAGTGAAGTTAGGCACGTACTCGGAGAGCCCCTGCAGATCGACTACCCCTGCATCAGATATTTTTTCAGCGGTTACTGCTGCGACTGAAACCGGTACATCCTGAAGTGATTCGGCTCGCTGTTGAGCCGTGACAACAATTTCTTCGAGTACAGCGGAATGGACAATCCCTGTCGAAGTTGCAAGTGCCACAGATAAAATAGATCTGGATAAGATATTTTTCATTGTAGTTGCTCCCCTTGTGATAATTAGCGACTGCCCGCTGCTCAGAAGCTGACCGCCACTCAAATGCAGTTAGCCGCCAATAGTAAACAGCTAGCCACTCTTAGAATAAGGCGCACTGCCACCGGATAACTTCAGTGGCAGAGTCGCTTATATTTATTTTTATATTCGGGTTCTAATAGTTTAGGTTTATTAATAGCACAGTCTGGGGACGTCGAGCTTACTGAAGGGTTGTAAAATCCTTGTCCCCCAGGGACTGCAAATAATCCATATCAGCAGTAACAGCGGCTAAATAGGCATGGTTGCGCGACAGCAACTGGCTGGCAAAGAACTCTGCTGTAGCAATTTTCTGGCTGTAAAAATGCTCTTCCGAACCCTGGTCCAACTGCTTTTGGGCAGCGACAGCCAGCCTGGCCATCAACCAGTAAGCCACTGAATTACCAAACAGCATCATGTAGGCATAGGCGCTATAGGCCGAGCGGTCGGGGTTAGGCAGTACAGAGTTGAGCGCCTCCCGACACTGGGCAATGGCCATTTCAAGGGATGTCAGCAACCCTTTCATCTTCGGTGAAGTGGTCTCGGAGGTCGTGTTAGAGACAGTCTCAGCCATCTCAGCAATCAGTGCCGACAAACCCTCACCGCCATCGCGCAGACATTTGCGGCCGATAAAATCCAACGCCTGGATACCATTGGTGCCCTCATAGATCGGCAGAATCCGCGCATCGCGCATATGCTGGGCAGCACCGGTCTCCTCAATAAAACCCATACCGCCGTGAACCTGCACACCCAGCGAGGTCGACTCCATCGCCACTTCGGTACACCAGCCTTTCACCAGGGGCGTCATA
>JBMYPM010000031.1:0-9466 GCA_049600275.1 Porticoccaceae bacterium
TGCTGACTCAGAAAACCCCTATTTTGTAGACACCTATGCCTGGGCATTAATAAAGTCAGGATTGCCCGAGGTGGCCGAGCCCCTGTTGCAGAAGGTAACGGAAATCGCACCCTCGGTTGCAATTTTTCACTATCATCGTGGTATTGGCTATGCACGTTTGGGTAAGCACAAGGAGGCAAAAATATCCCTTCTTGCTGCCCGGGACCAGGCGGGCCAGGATGATAGCCTGCAGAGGTCTATCACAGAAGCTATGGAGGGTTTGTAGCTTCTATTTACAGCGCTTGAACCATAAACGGCTGCAGTTTTATTGGTCTATTTATGGGAAAGCGTATAGACTCGGTTGTTCGCCCACACTTTTTTAGGCATTATGCTTAGTTGCAGCTATGGATTAGCTCAAGTCAAACACGCAGGGACGTGAAAACAAGGAATGAAAACATGCACGTTCTCATAGTTGATGATCACGCTTTTGTCTGTGTGGGGTTAAAAGCAACACTACACGACGAATACCAGAATATTGATGTAACCACCACCGATCACGGCGATACTGCGCTGGTAATTCTTGCCAGGGAAAATATCGACCTGGTTATTGTCGATCTGTTTATGCCTGGCTCTGGTGGTGGCTTCAACTTTATCGCCATGCTTTGTGAGAGCTATCCTGATCTTCCAATTCTTGTCCTCTCCGCTTCAGAAAATCCCTCGCATATCCGCAAGTGCCTGGATTACGGGGCTGCCGGCTTTGTAACCAAATCTGCTCCCAAAGATGCGTTGTTTGATGCGATTTCAAAAGCGTTGAAAGGGGAGAGGTATGTTCCTGATTCGCTGCGGGAATCCATGCCTGATGTCGCCAAGGTTATGGATGAAGTAGATACTGGGGCAGATATAGAAATTATCTCCGGTCTGGTGACCAAGCGGCAGATGGATATTTTGCGGCGTATTACCCAGGGCCGATCGAATAAGCAGATCGCTCGTGATCTGGATCTATCAGAAAACACAGTAAAAGTTCATGTCAGTGCAATGTTGCGCGCACTGGGCTTAACAAACCGAACTCAAGCAGGGATTTTGGGGCAGAAGCTGGGTCTGGATGAAAATTCAGAAGTAGCGGATTAAATACCAAGAAAAATAATAAGAGGATAACTAAATGCTTTTCCCCGCTTTAACACAAAAATATCGATTGTTGCTTGCGTCACTATTAATAACCCTCCCAGCTATGGCAGCCAGTGAAATAGATATGCTCACTGAAGATGACTTGCTGGTTGATATTCCCATTGTCAGCAGTGTTACCCATATGGAGCAAACACTTCCACAGGCGCCGGCATCTGTCACTATTATCGATCGCCAGACTATTCAGGCTTCAACGGCTGTAGATATCACTGATCTGTTTCGTCTGGTACCAGGTTTTCAAACCTATTATGTCAATGGTGGTCGCAAGGGAGTGACTTACCATGCGCTGGGTGATGATTACCCCCGTCGCCTGGAGGTCAAAGTCGATGGACGATCGGTTTATGAATCGCTATTTTCTGCTGTTACCTGGTCGACGATTGGGATCGACCTTGACGATATTGAATATATAGAGATAGTCCGCGGTGCTAATGCAGCTGCAGATGGCAGTAATGCTTTTTTGGCATCGGTCAATATGGTTACACGCTCACCACTTCTGGATACGGGTTTTTCTTTTCGCACCCAGATGGGTAGCGCACAGACACGAAATGCCGCACTGACCTACAGTGGAAAGATTGGTGATATCGACCAGCGAACAACTTTGAGCTTTAGAAGTAATGATGGGTTTGATGACGGAATATTCCTCGGCCAGTCGATTGCTGTTAATGATGATTCTGAAGCGATCAGCTTTACTTCAAAAGGGCTCTGGACTCCCAGCTCAACTGATAATATTGAGTTTCAAGTTGGTGTCGCCGAGAGTGATCTTTGGATAGGTGAAAAGGATGAATATGTCAATAGAGATATGTCTTACCGGTATCAATACTTGAATTGGAACCACCTTACCGAGCATGGCAATAGCCTTCAGTTTATTGCTTATCATAATGATCTGGAGCTAATTGATGATGTAAAGCCCGAGAAAATTTCCGAGGTTATTGAGAGAGAATTCGGGCTTATTGGTGTGGATGACAGCTCTCCTTATTGGCCGCTGGGTCCAGTGCCAGATACAACTATTTTTGATGGCAGTAATCTCTCGGAGTCCGAACGTTGGGATATGGAGCTTAGGACTACCTTAAAGCCCGCAGATAAGCTGCGGGCAGTTGCCGGAGTCGCTGCCCGCCATGACCAAGTATCGAGTCAAACGCTTTTTGATACTTTGGATACTATAAGTGAGGTTTCCTATCGAGCCTATACTAACTTTGAGTGGACTCAGTCGAAGAGGTTGATTTTAAATGGAGGCCTTTTTGTTGAAGACAGAGAGAGCACTGGTACGTCCGCCTCATATCGTATTGCTGCAAATTATTTGTCTAGTGAAGGTCATCTGTTTCGGGCCGCCTTCAATCGCAGTTTTCGCGCTCCCACTTTACTTGAAAATAACCAGCGAGGTTTTGTGCGCTATGTTAATCCCCAGGAATGTAGCTCTGGTCAGATGATTCCTGAGTGTAACCCCCAGTTTAGGGACATTATTCTTGACGCTGGTGCTATTTCAGATACTGATATTAGAAATGAAGAGCTTAAAAGTTACGAGTTAGGCTACGCAGGTCA
This sequence comes from Porticoccaceae bacterium, assembly GCA_049600275.1. Classification (GTDB taxonomy): domain Bacteria; phylum Pseudomonadota; class Gammaproteobacteria; order Pseudomonadales; family Porticoccaceae; genus HTCC2207. The sequence continues at coordinate 2,701 of JBMYPM010000031.1, forward strand.
ATTTATCAACGGAACACTGGATTTTGATATGCGCCTCTATTACGAACAAATGCGTGATGTTATTTCTGAGCGAAGAGATGGTTATCCCGACCTGGATAATTTCGTTAATATTCGTGATAACACCGATACCATGGATGTTAGGGGTATTGAGTTTCAAGCAGTCTATGAGCCCAATGAGCGTTTCTTAATGCGTGCTCAATACAGTTATTCGGATATTGATGGGATATCCTGCTACACCTCGCCAGAAAGTGCTGGTGAACCCTGCCGGGAATATAGAGATCTCGATGTGAGAAGCCATAAAAATACTCTGGGGTTACTTACCAGTTATCGGCTGGATAATGGTGTCAGTTTGAGCTCGACGGTTTCCTATAATTCCGCAAAAAGCCGCTTTTTTTCAACTAATAGTCTCGATGACTATACGCGCATAGATATCAAGGCTAGCAAGATCTGGCAAGTTGATCGATCCAGTATAGATATCTCTTTCACAGTGCAAAATGCAGGTGATACTTATGCGGATTACATTAGATACAACCTATTTGAAACCAGATATATCTTTGGTTTTAAAGCTACGCTTCCCTAAGTAATAAATAAATTTGGAGTGAGTGCAGTTGATACAGAATGTGGGTTGCTGGAGGTAAAGTGAAATTCTTTACCCCCAGTTCGTCAATAAAATCGGGTTGCCGGGTAAAGGCAATCCGACTGGCGAGCTTGTTTCTGCTTATATTTGCATGCAGCTATTCATTTGCGGATAAAAAATCCAGTATTTTATTTGTCGCCAGCAAATCTACCGCTGACTATATCGAGGTGTTAGAGAGCATTAAGCGCCAACTTGAGGCAGATAACCCCCATGGTTATGAGTTTAATACAAGGTTTCGTCCCTCAGGGACAGATTTGAAAACTGATCTCTCCGCAGCAGACTTTATTGTTACAGTAGGCACCAGCGCAGCTGATACGGTTTATAGCCTTAAGCCAAAAGCACCATTAATAAGTGTGCTGATCACTGAAAATGCATTTTCAGTGCTGGCAGAAAAACACTATGGTTCGGTCGAAGCTGCATTTGCAGCACAGGTATCCTCTATCTGCCTTGATCAGCCAGTTAGCCGCAGTATTAGATTAGCCAGATTATTGGTTCCAGGCTCCTCTGGGCTTGGTGTGATGCTCGGGCCGGCATCAGTCCACAGACAGGCAGAATTAAGCAAGTATATTGCTGACAGTGGACTGCAGCCGCAGTTTGTTTCCATCGGCGCCAAAGACAACCCTATCCACAAGATCGAGCCAGTTCTCAGCCGTAGTGATGTATTTATTCCAATCTCTGATAGCAGGCGAATCAATATCGCCACGGCGAAATGGATATTGCACCTAAGTTATCGCTATAAAGTGCCGGTAATTGCCTTCTCAAAAAGCTACCTAAAAGCCGGGGCATTGGCTGCTATCTACTCTTCACCTGCCGATGTTGCCCGGGATGCAGCGGAATGGCTTATCAAGTTCAGGAGTGAAACTACTGGAAATTTGTATAAGCCAGCCCACTACTCAGTGGATTTCAATAAATCTGTTGCCGCGAACCTAAAAATAAAATTAGAAAAAGAACAGTTCTACCGTGAACAGTTTAATCGGGAGATCAAATAATGGCGGTGAATAAAAGGTTCTCAAGTATTCACTCAAGGCTTCTATTCACATCATTGTTGCCGTTGATACTGCTGTGTATGGTTTTGGCCAGCTATATGATTTCAACTCAACGGGTTGTACTACTCACCAATTTAAAAAATATTGGCAATGTTGCGGTTCAGCAGGTGTCTTCAAACGCAGAGTTTGCAATGTATTCCAATAATAGGGAGATGCTGAGGAATCTCGGTGAGTCAGTACTGGATATCCCTGCAGTTAAGGGCGTTACTTTTTACAATATCAATCTAAAAACCAATATCACTATTGGCAGTTTTGATCTATCAGTCATTAAAAACCGGAACAAGCCTGATTTTGCCATACCGTTCTATTCAGGTCATCTCTGGTACTTTTATGCGCCCATCTCGCGCAAGGGAATCTCTTTACTTGATTATGATGAAGAGGTTTTGCCGGAGTCAGAATTATTAGGCTGGGTTATGGTTTCCCTTACCGACGAAATACTAGTAGAGCAGAGACGTGAGGGTATCTTTGCTGTACTGGTTGTATCGACACTGGGGTTACTGATTGCCGCCTGGATCGCGATGCGAATAGGACGCAGTATCTCTCGTCCACTGGAAAATTTAACCGCAACAGTCGATACCATGGAAGCCGGCAACCTGAATCTCTATGCGACCGAAGAAGGGCCCCTGGAGTTACGCAAGTTAGCCTCGGGCATTAATCAGTTATCTACCAGTGTCCGTCAATATAACGTTCGTATGCAGAGCGAAGTTGCTCGCGCCACTGCCCAGCTGCAAATTACATTGATTGAGCTGGAAGATGCGATGGAAGCCCAGGACCAGTTCCTGGCACGTATGAGCCATGAGCTGCGTACGCCACTAACAGCGGTTATTGGTTTCTCAAAGTTAGTGGCAGCGGAAAGTGATGCGGGCAAGCGGGAAGAAAGTCTCCGTATTATCAATATGTCATCGAATATGTTGCTGACAATGATTGATGATATTCTGGAATTTTCCAAGGCTCGAGCCGGGGGGTTCACCCTGGAAACGGTCACTTTCAATATTGATTCATGGATGGCTGATCTTCTCGCTATTCATCGGCCGCGGGCTGAAGAGCGAGGGCTAATTCTAAATTACAGTATTGACGAAGATGTTCCAAAAATACTGGTTGGCGATCCAGTTCGCTTTACCCAAATAATTAGCAACTTGCTGAGCAATGCGGTTAAGTTTACTGATAGAGGCGGAGTAACAATTACGATTGGCTGTGTAGCTGAAGAAAAAAACAATATTGTTTTGCACTGTTCTGTAGAAGACACTGGTAAGGGGATTAAAGAGGCAAAAATCCCTGTACTTTTTGATCCGTTCTCTCAGGAAGATACTTCGATCAACCGCCGCTTTGGTGGAGCCGGTTTAGGACTTTCTATCTGTAAAAGCCTTGTTCAGGCAATGGGTGGTGAGATAAAAGTGCGCAGCCTGCTGGGGCATGGATCAGTATTCTCATTTACCTGTAAGTTGGCACTAGCTGATAAAGATAAAGCCCAGCCGCAGATTGCCAATCCACTAGAGAGTCGCAATCCAAATAAAACCCTCTCTGGGGTTACCGTGCTTGTTACAGAGGATAATCCCTTCAACCAGAAGTTGATTGTTCGACTGCTAAGCGCCTACGGGGCCAAATGCTTAACCGCAGATAATGGTCTTGAGGCAATCAATATTGCTGAAAAGCGGCATCTCGACGCAATCCTGATGGATATCCATATGCCGGTTATAGATGGCATAACCGCCTGTGAGACGATTGTTCAACAGTCTGGAGATAGCCCGCCAATCATTGCTTTAACGGCTGATGTGACCCTGACTGAAGAGGAGCGGATAAAAAAGGCCGGCGCAGAAATGATGTTGCTAAAGCCTGTTGATGAGGATAAATTAATCCGTAGCCTGACAAAGGTATTGCCGCAGTCAGGAGCTGGTTCGGAGAGCGCTGGAATGGGCTTGCTTTCAACTGTAGTGCCGGTGGATGAATTAAAAAAAGCGCTATATGAGAATCTGGACAAGCTAGAGGATCAGCTGAACAAAAGCGAAAATGCCAGCTTGCGCGGAATTATCCACGACCTTATGGGTTTATCCGGTCTCTACGGAATGTCCGAATTGCGAGAACTGGTGATGCAGTTCCGCGCCGATTACGGAAGCCTGGATGCACAGAAAAACCTGGCTAGGGTTGAACAGATACGACAGCATATCGAAGGGTTTATATTTGAGTAATTGGCATTAACTCCTGTCAATAAACTAATCCTTTGGTATTAGCACGTCAGTGTAATATTTTTTTTCTTTAAAGCCTCTTAATATATTAACTCGTATTGACTCCCTAGCATGATGCGTACAAAGGGACTCTACTGGTGACTGAATAACAGACCTACACTGCTGTTTTACAGAACGCGCTAATAAGCAGGATGCTTACGGCTTGGTTGACAGGGAGTTGACCAACTAAGGAAGGAAAGCCAATTAGCCTGCACCTGTGGATTTGTGAAAATACATGGCGACTAGGAAGTCGTGCGCCAAGGACGGTGCGAGTCAGTATAAAACTTTTAGTAAATTTAGTATTTATTTTTTAATTCCCAATATTTTGTTAAGTTAGTTCTTATTAAACCTCGGGCCTGGACCTGTTTCAGCTAGCCCGAGTTTTTTTGTCTGTAGAATTTCTTTTACTCAACCGTCCATAAGACATAGACTTCGACACTGGTGCGAAGTAAAAACTCTCGACAAAAAGAAGCCTATGCCTCGAAAAAGCTCAAACACAGACCCCTACGCGACTCGCGAAGCCGCTAAATACCAACGCCCAATCCCAAGCCGCGAGTTCGTTCTCGACTATCTGCACGAAAGTGTTGGTCCCCTGACTCACAGTGAAATCTGTGCAGCGCTCAAGCTGGACGATGATGAGCAGGTGGAAGCCATGCGCCGTCGGCTGCGGGCCATGGAGCGTGACGGGCAGATAGCCAGCAATAGAACCGGTGGTTACGGCACTCTCGACAAGCTGAACCTGGTGAAAGGTCGCGTAATTGGTCATCCCGAGGGCTACGGGTTTGTGACGCCCATTCAAGGTGGTGACCAGGATATCTACCTTTCAAGTCGCCAGATGCGACGGGTGTTTGATGGTGACATAGTGCTTCTGAGAATTGCCGGCTGGGATAGACGTGGCCGTCCAGAGGGAAAATTAGTTGATGTGGTTGAGCGTAAAACCCGCCAGCTGGTTGGCCGTTATTTTTGTGAAAGCGGTATCCACTTTGTGCGCCCCGACAATCCACGTATCAGCCAGGATATATTAATTCCCGCAGACCAGCTCGGTGGCGCCAAGGCCGGCCAGATTGTGCTGGTGGATATTACCGAGGCACCATCCCGCAACAGCCCTCCCACCGGTAAAATAAGTGAAGTTTTAGGTGATCACTTGGATCCAGGCCTGGAAATTGAGGTATCTATCCGCAATTACGGTATTCCCCATCAGTGGAGTGAGGATGTCCTTGTCGAAACTGAGGCAATACCTGACCATGTCACCGACAAGGATTTTCGCGTCGACCTGAGATCCCTGCCGCTGGTAACCATTGATGGCGAAGATGCCCGGGATTTTGACGATGCAGTTTATTGCCAGCCGAAACCCCGTGGTGGCTGGAAGCTAATTGTTGCAATTGCCGATGTCTCCCACTACGTCAAGCCGGGCAGTGCACTGGATAAACAGGCCTTTGAGCGGGGTAACTCGGTCTACTTTCCCAACCATGTTGTGCCCATGTTGCCGGAAAAGCTCTCCAACGGACTCTGTTCACTAAATCCCCTGGAAGATCGCCTCTGTATGGTCTGTGAAATGCAGGTCAACCGCGAAGGCGATATTACAAAATACCAGTTCTACGAAGCGCTTATGCACTCCCATGCGCGGCTTACCTACACCCAGGTGGCACAGATTATTGAAGAGAAGAACAGTGGGGAATCCTCCAGCGCACGGGACCAGTTCTCCGCGATACTGCCCCATATAGATGCCCTTCACGATCTCTACAGCAGGCTGCACAAGCGCCGCAATGAACGCGGTGCGATTGACTTTGATACCCAGGAAACACGTATTCTCTTTGATGGCCAGCGCAAGATAAGCCAGATTATCCCGGTCAAGCGTACCGAAGCACACCGGCTTATTGAAGAATGTATGTTGGCCGCCAATGTCTGTACCGCGAAATTTCTGGAAAAAGCCAAACTTCCAGCCCTATACCGTGTTCACGAAGGTCCCAGTGAGGAGCGTCTTTCCTCTCTAAGGGATTTTCTTGGCGAGCTTGGTATCGGTCTAGGGGGTGGCGATGATCCGCAGCCTGAGGACTACCAGCGAGTTCTGCGGTCAGTTTCCCGCCGGGATGATGCCTCGGTTATTCAGTCGGTGATGCTGCGCTCAATGAGCCAGGCCGTCTATCAATCTGAAAACCTCGGCCATTTTGGGCTGGCGTTTGAGGCCTATACCCACTTTACCTCACCTATTCGCCGCTACTCGGACCTTTTGGTGCATCGCGCCATTCGCTACCTGGTTCGCAGCAGTAGAAAAGTGGCTGGCGTTGTCCGTGTGCAGGGTGCCGCTAAACTTGCCAAAGAAAATATATACCCTTACGAATTGCCGCGACTGGATGAGACCGGATCGCACCTCTCGGTGACCGAGCGGCGTGCCGATGAGGCGACTCGCGATGTGGTCAACTGGCTGAAATGTGAGTACCTGATGGACCGGGTAGGTGAAGAGTACAGCGGTGTTGTCAGTGCTGTCACCGGGTTTGGCCTGTTTGTGATGCTCGACGACCTGTACGTTGAGGGGTTGATTCATGTGACTGGCCTGCCCAAGGATTATTATTACCATGAGGCCACTCAGCACCGCATGGTTGGTGAGCGCACAGGGCGCGTTTTCCGTCTCGGTGACAAAGTTAAAGTCAGGGTAGTGCGGGTTAACCTGGATGAGCGCAAGATTGATTTTGAATTAGCCGAACAGCCGAAATCCACAGGTTCACCTGTGGCGAAAAAATCAACCAAGGTCAAAGTCTCGGCAAAAGCCAAAGAGCTGGCCAGGGAGCACGAGGCGAAAAGGAACTCCAAGGGCAAAAAGAAAAAAGGCTCAGGCCGTTCTGCGACAACGGCCAGGGGAA
>JBMYPM010000032.1:0-9421 GCA_049600275.1 Porticoccaceae bacterium
CATGGTGCTCTATGGCCTGGCAGTAGGTAAGGACGATATTGTCGACAAGGGCATGTATATGCACGCCTCAACTACTGCAGCCTTCTGGCAGTACTGGAACAATATCGATGGCTACAATAACCTCGGCGCAGATTACAATAACTTCCCGCCGGGCTATACCAAAATCACCACCTCGATTGTCTGGGGTAGTGGTGCCGACTTCTCTACCTGGTTTAGCCCCGCTTATGCGCATATTCTCGGTATTCAGGGTCTGCCATCTAACCCATTGATTCTCTATGTGGGTCAATATGCGGATTATATGAAAGACTATGTAGAGCTCGGTATGACAGAAACGCTGACTGGAAAACCCTCCGAGCTGAAGGCCAATGAATGGATGGATCTGTGGTGGAACCTCTGGGCCATGACTGATGCTGATGCTGCCTTGGCAGACTACAACAGTGTTGGAACCAACTATGGTGCTGAGGCCGGTGAGTCAAAGGCCCATACCTACCACTGGTTGCATACCTTTAAAGAGCTGGGTCACTTTAAGATGGGTACTGGTGAGCTGACGGCCAATGATCCGGCGGCAGTTGCCTTTGATAAAGGTGCGGTTAGAACCTATGTGGTTTATAACTATACCGGCCAGACCAAGACCGTAACCTACAGTGATGGCAAAACCGTTAATGCGGCACCTTACGGCTTTACCATTGAGCAGTAATCGCTGTTGAGACAGTAAGCAGTTTGAAAAAAAGCCCTGACTGGATTCCGGTCAGGGCTTTTTTTATGGGCAGGAATTTTTGGGGCTCTTAACTAAAGGCTATTGATTAGACGCTATTGGCTAATGCTGGGACGGGAACCCACTTTATCAAACCAGCGCTGCAGGTGAGTACAGTCCTCGGGAATAGACATCTTTACCCATTTGGCAAAATCCACGGTGATATAGGCAGTGATATCAACCACTGAAAAATAGTCGCCCATCACAAATTGATTATTGGCAAAGTGGGCATTCATATCAGTGAAGAAATCGCCGATACGCTTTAGGCCGCGCTCACCCAGTTCGGGAATCTGCGCATAGGCATTGGGACCGGAAACCGCACGATCGACAAAGAAGGGCGAAGAGTTTCTATAGGCCTCGGTAACCGCCAAAATGCCATTGTTCTGGATACGATGATTCCATGACTCCACCTGGGCCCGTTCCACTGCTGTGCGACCATAGAGTGGCGGCTCTGGGTAGACCTCATCCAAATAGCGGCAGATCGCATTGACCTGATTGATACAGCTGCCATCATCAAGCTCAAGGGCAGGGACATCCTGCATAGGATTGAGGGCGGTAAATTCAGCGGTTTTATGTTCACCGGCGCGCAGATCAATCTGCACAGTTTCGATATCAATTCCTTTTTCGGCTATAAAAATAGTCACTCTGCGGGGATTGGGTGCAATAGCAAAATCATAGAGTTTCATAACCTGAATATCCTTTTTTTAAATCTTATTATACTGAGCTCTTTTTAGGTGAAGATGGGTTTAAAAGCTCAAGACGTTTGCTGATTGATGCCCGTATGCCTTCGCTATCCAGGCCCACTGAAGCAAGCTGTTGGCCGTGATTGGCATGGTCGACAAAGGTATCCGGCAGGCCGAGATTTAATACTGGCATCACAATACCCTGCTCAGACAGGAACTCATTGACTGCTGAGCCTGCACCGCCGGCAATACTATTTTCCTCAAGGGTTACCAGCAGTTGGTGACGGCCGGCAAGGTCGAGAATCATTGCCTTGTCGATTGGTTTTACAAAGCGCATATCTGCAACAGTGGCGCCAAGGCTCTCCGCAGCTTCAAGCCCAGAGGCGAGCAGAGTGCCGAAATTTAAAATCGCCACCCCAGTACCTTCACACCTGATAACACCTTTACCCATTGGCAAGGCGGTCATCTCTTGATTAATCACTGCCCCGGGGCCAGTGCCTCGGGGGTAGCGAACTGCCGCAGGGCCATTATGTTTATAGCCAGTGTATAGAAGCTGACGGGTTTCATTTTCGTCAGAGGGTGCCATCACCACCATATTGGGAATACAGCGCAAATAGCTTATATCGTAGGCACCGGCATGGGTGGCGCCATCTTCGCCAACCAGTCCAGCCCGATCCAGTGCAAATAGCACATCCAGATCTTGCAGTGCCACATCGTGGATTAACTGATCGTAGGCGCGCTGCAAAAAGGTCGAGTAGATCGCCACCACCGGCTTGGATCCCTCACAGGCCATACCCGCCGCCAGCGTCACTGCGTGCTGTTCAGCAATCGCGACATCTTCAAAGCGCTCGGGGAAGCGCTCGGCAAATTCATTCATCCCCGAGCCGTCGCACATGGCCGGCGTAATACCCACCAGACGGTTATCCTGTTCCGCCATATCGCAGAGCCAATCGCCAAAGACTTTTTGATACTTTGGTTTTGGTGCTGACGAAATAGGTTGAGCTGACGCGACAGTTGGCTTGGGCTCAATTTTATTCAGCGCGTGATAACCCACCGGATCATTTTCCGCGGGGGCAAAGCCTTTACCTTTATGGGTAATAATATGCAGCAGAACCGGCCCATTAATCTGCTTAATATTGCCCAGGGTCTCTACCAATAGAGGCAGGTCATGGCCGTCAATAGGGCCCACATAATAGAAGCCCAGCTCCTCAAAAATGGTCGCTGGAGAGACCATGCTCTTCATATATTCTTCAGTGCGGCGCACAAAGGCACTGGCATGAGGCATTAGTTTTAACGCTTTTTTACCACGCTCGCGCAACTGATTGTAAAACTTACTGGCCCAGAGTTTGGAGAAGTAGGTGGACAGACCGCCGACATTTCGCGAGATCGACATCTGGTTATCATTGAGCACAACCAGCAGGTTTTTATCCACATGGGCGGCATGGTTAATGGCTTCAAAAGCCATACCCGCAGTCATTGCGCCATCGCCCATAATGGCAACAGTCTTGCGTTCCGAGCCAAGCTGGGCTGAACCCATTGCCATGCCCAATGCTGCACTTATTGATGTGCTGGAATGGCCGACACCAAAGGTGTCGTACTCGCTCTCAGAGCGTTTTGGGAAGCCTGACAAGCCATCTTTCTGGCGCATACTATGCATCTGCTCGCGGCGGCCAGTCAGAATTTTATGGGGATAGGTCTGGTGGCCCACATCCCAGATCAAACGATCATCTGGAGTATTAAAAACATAGTGCAACGCAACGGTTAATTCAGTCACACCCAGCCCGGCACCAAAATGGCCGCCGGTCCTGCCAACAGAGTAAAGGAGATAGTGACGCAGCTCATCAACCAGCACCCCAAGCTGCTGCTCGTTAAAGTCGCGCAGATCAGCGGGCTCATTAATGCAGTCCAATAGTGGTGTATCGGGTCGCGTGAGAGGAATGTCGTTGAACGTTTTGGGCATGCTTTTTTATTGCTGTTCCGGGTAGAAAGATTCTACACCAAATCAGCGTCTGGCTCGTTTATTTTTAAATCAGTGATTACGTTTGATAATAAAGCTGGCGATTGCACGCAAGTTATCCGCTTTATCGGCAAAAACATCCAGTGCCTGGATGCTCTTCTGGTAGAGCGCCGCCGCTTCGCTGCGGGCCTGTTCCAGGCCGAGAATAGAGGTATAAGTCGACTTCTGATTACTGGCATCGGAGCCCTGCTGTTTGCCAAGCTGCTCGGTAGAGCTCTCGACATCGAGAATATCGTCCTGAATTTGAAACGCCAGGCCAATAGCTTTGGAAAATTCTTTTAACGCCGACAGCTGTTCTGGGCTTGCCTGTGCTGTAGCCATAGCACCCATCACAACACTGGCCTCAATTAACGCACCGGTCTTATGGGCGTGCATGGTTTTTAGCTGTTCCAGGTTGAGTGCAGTTCCCGTGGCACCCAGATCAATTGCCTGACCGGTGACCATACCGTAGCAACCACCCATCCTGGATAGGCTGGCAATAAGCTCAACCTTAATCTCAGCTGGAATATCACTGAGCTCGGTAAGCTGTTGAAAGGCCAGGGCTTGAAGGCCATCGCCGGCTAAAATTGCCGTCGCCTCGCCAAACTGAATATGGCAGGTTGGCTTGCCGCGGCGCAAATCGTCATCGTCCATTGCCGGCAGGTCATCGTGAATCAACGAGTAGGCGTGAATCATCTCCAGCGCAGCAGCTACTTTGGCTGTGTTGCTATCACTGGATGCCACGGCTTCGGCTGCAGCAAAGCACAGCGCCGGGCGAACCCGCTTGCCGCCATTAAAGGTCGAATAGCGTATCGCCGCAAACAGATGTTCCGCAGGGCCAGATGCCGCCGGCAGAATAGCCTCTAATTGAGCATCTACCTGGGCAGTGTAGTCGCTGATAATGGTTTTAAAATCTGTCATAAAAAGTCAGCGTTAAGCTGTTAGCTATCCGAGGATGAGGGGTCAAAAGGCTGGCTTACCAGCTCATCACCCTGGCGCATTAACAGCTCGACTTTTTGCTCGGCAGTTTTAAGGGCCTGCTGGCATTCGCGGGCAACTTTAATACCAGTCTCAAAGGACTTTAAAGAATCTTCCAGGCTCAGATCGCCGCTTTCGAGAGACTCAACCAGAGCTTCAAGGCTCTCCAACTGCTGCTCAAAATCCACAGCTTTTTTATCTTTAGTCACGAATCAGTACCTTTGTTTTAAGACGTTTAAAAGAATGTAAAAGGATTGAAATACAGGGGGTTCACCCTAACCAACATGGCCATCGCGGTCAATTGCAAAAGCCCAGATAAATTGAGCCGCAAGGGGCTTGCATCGTCCTATAAGTGACTGCATAGAATATCTATAGTATGTTTGGCAAACACCAGCGGCAGATAGCTAATGAATATTAACTAGAGGTTGGCTGTAATATGAAAATACTCAGGCTGAATTTAGCGGGACAACCAATCAACTGGCTCGACTGGGAAGAGGCGGTCTGCATGTACGCCCGGGACCTGGTTGTCTGGAGTATGGGCGATATAGTGCGCCAGGTTCAGGGAGGCATCTCGCGACTATCCGGACTGCGCTCAATGGTCGAGCTGCCAAGTATGATTGCCTGCGGCGGAGAGCAGCTAGCCAGGCCGAGAACCAATCCGGCCTTAAATAACCCCACGCTCTTTGCTCGCGATGCCCTTCTCTGTATGTACTGCGCACGGGAATTCACCGAAGTGCAGCTGACCCGCGATCATATTCAGCCCACTTCACGGGGCGGTGCTGATCGCTGGGAAAATGTTGTTGCCTCATGCAAGCGCTGCAACCAGCACAAAGCCGACCGCACCCCGGAAGAAGCCAATATGGAATTGGTTGCGCTGCCCTATAAACCTAATAATGCCGAGTATCTGGCGCTGATTAACAGCCGCCGTATACTGGGTGACCAGATGGAATTTTTGCGCGGGCAGTTTTCGAAAAACAGTCGCTTCCTATAACCCCTGCGCAAACGTCAACAAAATCAGCGCGGGACAGAAAAGCTTCACATAGAGCGGCCAGATCTTCCAAAACAGGCTGTGCTCCACCTGCGGACTACCTTCCTTCAACTCCTGCAAAATACTATTGCGATAAAAAATCCACCCGGCAAAGATACACAGCACCATACTTAGCAATGGCTGGGCACGCTCAGTCGTCAGAGTAATCACAAAGCCAAACAGGCTATCGAAGTTAAGGGAGATGGTGGCACTGATCGCAAAGATAATCAGCCCCACCAGCCAGGTCGCTTTTACCCGGCCGACAGTATGCTGTTCCACCGCATAGGAAACCGGCACCTCCAGCATGGAAATCGAGGAAGTCACCGCAGCAATAGACATCAGTACAAAGAACGCAAAGCCCACCAGCAGTCCGGCAGAGCCCATACCCTCAAACAGCGCCGGCAAAACCTGGAAAATTAGATCCGGACCCGCAATAAGCGTTCCCGCCTCGGTATAAATAGTCACCCCAAGATTTTGCGCCACAAAGATAGCCGGCAACACCAGCAGGCCGGCTAAAAAGGCCACCGAGGTATCCGTTAAAGTTACCAGTGCCCCGACCACAGGCAGGTTTTCATCTTTACGAATATAAGAGCCGTAGATCAGCATAGTGCCGACCCCAAGAGACATGGAAAAGAAAGCCTGGCCCATAGCACTGACAATAAGTTTGGGATTGGTCATCTGTGAAAAGTCGGGCACCAGGTAATGTTTAAGTCCCGCTATGGCGCCGTCCTGGGTAAGTACATAGAGAATCAAGCCAAACAGCAGTGCAAACAGGGAAGGCATCAGGCGGCTCGACCACTTCTCAATACCCTGTTCAACCCCAGCGCTGATAATTAACACAGTCAACAGGATAAACAGAGCAGAAAAGCCAATATTGCGTGCCAGGCTAAAATCCGTCAGCCAGCTGCCTAATTCAGTCAAGCCAAGCACTGAGGTGACCGGCTCAAGCATAAAGGCAATCATCCAGCCGGCGACAATCGCGTAAAAACACAGAATCAGGGCAGCGGTAATCATCCCGGCAATACCCACGGCTGTACCCGCGGTCTTGGCCGCCTGCCCGGAGGAGATGGATTGCAGCGCATTGACCATATTAGAGCGAGTGTGGCGGCCAATAATCAGCTCCGCCATCATGGCTGGATAGGCCAGTAGAAAGGCCAGGATAAGGTACATCAAAACAAATGCAGCACCGCCATTTTCTGCAGCATTGGTGGGGAATCCCCAGATATTGCCGAGCCCCACAGCGGAACCTGAAGCGGCAAAAATAAATGCCAGGCGGGAAGAGAAGACACCTCGTTGCATCGTTGCACCCTTATTTTTATTTTTAAAACTCGATTCTAGGGGATTGTCGGGATTAATTCGACTGAATAGTTTTTAATTCTTTTCGTTCTAAAGGTTGCCAGAGATGGTTCCGCTCTGTGCTAGAATTAGAGTTATCGGGGGCGTTCTGGATTCGACGCCGATTACAAAACTCCCGGTGCATGCCGAGATGGTGACCAATCTCGTTAATCCAAAGTCGCAAATTTATAGTTGCCAACGACGACAACTACGCACTAGCTGCTTAAACCCCAGTGTAGTGCCATCTGACTGGAGCCGTGCTTATGCGTCCAGAGTACTCAATCCTTCGGGAAGCGGAACGCTCAGGTGTCATATTTCATAAGATCGTGGAGAAGCTTGTTCGGGGTGGATTCATTAAAACCTTTACCGAAATCGCCCAATGCGTTCCCTGACAGCCGGGTTGCAACGGGTTAAAACTAATAGGCTGATCTAAGCATGTAGAGCCGTGAGCAGCGGATTAGCGGACGCGGGTTCAATTCCCGCCGCCTCCACCAATAACAAACCTCAACCCGAAAGGGTTGGGGTTTTTTATTGGCCGGAGCGGAGCGACAGTTACCCCGCGGAGCGGGTTCAGCCGAGCCACACTTTTTGTTACAAGAGTGGCGAGACAACGCGGGAGCGCAGCGACGGCGGCCCCGAAGGGGTGAGGACGAAGGACGAATAATTCCCGCCGCCTCTTAATAATTTAGTCTATAAAAAGCAGCTAGCAAGGCTCCCTTTGCCTAGAGCGTAACAAGTAACGCCTTTTGAGTTCCCTGGGCGTTTGATATGAGATAGTATATTTATTATTGAATAATTAATTGTGGCCAAAACAGCTCTTTTTAGGGATTAGCTTAATACTTAATGAGCAAGCCTTTATGTATGTACCACATGTGTACAAGGTTAATAGGATCTAGGGGATTAGTTTAAATGAAACGGAAAATGAAAATGGGTCAAAACAACATGCTGCCTTTTAAGGGTTTGTTTTTAGGTTTATTAATTAGAAAGTTATGTTTTTTGAGTTTTTTGTTTTTGTCGGTCAATAGCACTGCCCTAGATGATGGAAATTTAACTTATGAGTATGTACTTGGGGGAAACTCACTACAGGTAACTGGGTGCATTGGATCCTGTCCAATGAACCTAGTAATACCAAATACCTTTGACGATAAACCTGTTACCAGAATAAAAAGTAATGCATTTGCTTCTAAAGGATTGAGGAGCGTCACGATTGGGGATAACGTTACCCGTATTGATGATAATGCTTTCAGAAATAACCAGATAATTAGTCTCATAATCTCAAATAGCGTAACCTACATTGATTCAGGTGCCTTTAGAAATAATCAATTAACCAATGTCACTATTCCAAATAGCGTAACCGAAATTTACCGCGAGGCTTTTCGTGATAACCAATTAACTAGCGTCACCTTTGGGGAAAGCGTAAGAGGTATTTCTGATGAAGCTTTTAAAAATAATAAATTAACTAAGGTCATCATTCCTGATAGCGTGATTAGCATCGGCCAAAATGCCTTCATTGATAACCAGCTAACCAGCGTCATTATCCCAAGCAGCGTGACTAGAATTCCAAGTGGTGCTTTTGCAAATAACAAGTTAACCAGCGTCATTATCCCAGATAGCGTGACCAGTCTTAGTGGTTTTAGTAATAATCAGTTAACCAGTATCACCATTCCGAATAGCGTGACCGATATTGGCTATAGAGCATTTTCATATAATGAATTAACCAGTGTCACCATAGGGGATGGTGTGACCATTATCGATTTATATGCTTTTTCCGATAATCAGCTAAATAATGTCATCATTCCCGATAGCGTAACCATTATTGGTGTTGGTGCTTTTTCCCATAATCAGATGGTCAGTGTTACTATTTCTACTAGGTTAAACAGAATTAAAGATGATGTTTTTCGTAACAACAAATTAACCAGTGTCAGCATCCCAGAAAGCGTGACGAGCATTGGAAAAAATGCATTTAAAAATAACGAACTAACCAATTTGATAATTCCACACGGTGTGACCAACATTTCCAACAAGGCATTTGTGGCTAACAAGTTGAACAGTGTTTCTTTTCTTGGCAACAGACCCACCAATCTTAGACCCCTTGCTTTTGATGGAAATTCAACTTTCTCTGAAATTACTTACTGTGATGACAAGTCTGGCTGGCCTGGAGATAGCATAAATAATATTGTCCCAATTCCGGTTACTTGCGGTGTTGACACGGATAATGACGGAGTTTCCGATGCCCTAGATGTATTTCCTTTTGATCCCAGCGAAACTTTAGATACTGACATTGATGGTATTGGAAATAACGCGGATACCGATGATGACGGTGATGGTGTTGTAGATGCCTATGATGCGTTCCCTCTAAATGCCTCTGAAACAATAGATACAGATGATGATGGTGTTGGAAACAACGCCGATAACGATGATGATAACGACGGTATTGTTGATAACTTAGATCATTTCTCATTTATTCCGTATGAGGAGGGTCAGAAATTACATGACATTGATGGTAACGAAAGTGTCGATGCATTAACCGACCTTATGCTTATTATGCGTTATGGGTTTGGATTTAACGGTGAAGAGCTTATTGATGGTGCAATAGGGGAAGGTGCCACGAGAACCAGTCCAGAGGAAATTGAAGCCTATCTGGAAGC
>JBMYPM010000033.1:0-9309 GCA_049600275.1 Porticoccaceae bacterium
ATTGAACTCTCCAGCTTGGCCTTCATGCGCGCACGCATCAGGGCCTCTTTTTTGGTCAGCTTCTCAAAAGTACCGTTGGCCTCTTGAGTTTCCAGGTCGCGGTAGCGGCGGATAGATGCACGGATAGTCTTGTAGTTGGTCAACATACCACCCAACCAGCGATGACTTACAAATGGCATGCCACAGCGTTCAGCCTGTTCTCTGACGATTTTTTGTGCGGCACGCTTGGTACCGACAAATAGAATTTGATTGCCCTTGGCAGCTTCAGTACGCAGAATTTCCAGCGCTTCATTGAAGGCAGGTACTGTTTGCTCAAGGTTAATGACGTGTACTTTGTTTCGCGAGCCGAAGATAAACTGGCTCATTTTTGGATTCCAGAAGCGAGTTTGGTGGCCAAAATGAACACCAGCTTGCAACATTTCGCGCATACTTACAGAAGACATAATTTTTCCTTTTAGGGGTTAGGCCTCCACGTACCCCAGAGATCAACCTTAAAGCAAAAAAACCAAGCTTTTCGGGCACCCAGATCACTGTGTCGGAACGTGTGTGTCGTTTAAAAAAGTTTATTTGTATAACCGGTTGACGAGACATCTCATTAACCGGCGCGCTTTATACCATAAGGACGAGTCCAGTTAAAGAAAAAGCTGCGTAAAACTTCATGAAATCCCGGGCGGGCATTGTCTTAAAAACAGACTCCAGCCATTAAGTTACAGTTTGTTTACCAATAACCACTAAAGGCACTCCCTCATCAACTCATAGATGAGTACAATAGCGGCCAATTAAAGGATGAGGTTTACTATGACTATACAATTGCGATCGGCAGAAGATGTCGCCAAGATGCGTGAAGCAGGACGCCTGGCGGCGGAAGTTCTCGAGTTAATCGGCGAATATGTGGTGCCTGGTGTCAGCACCGAAGAGCTGGACAAAATCTGCCATGATCATATAGTCAATGTGCAGAAGGCCATCCCGGCATGCCTCGGCTATCGCGGCTTCCCCAAATCAGTCTGCACATCGATCAACCAGGTAGTCTGTCACGGTATTCCCTCCGAGAAGAAAATCCTTAAAAATGGCGACATCATCAATATCGACGTCACGGTAATCAAAGATGGGTGGCACGGTGATACCAGCAAAATGTTTGCCGTAGGAACCGTAGCACCCCACGCACAGCGACTCATAGATATCTCCCAGGAATGCCTCTACCTGGCCATTGATATGGTCAAGCCCGGCGCGCGACTCGGCGATATTGGTCACCATATCCAGAAGCATGCCGAAGCCAATTACTACTCTGTAGTCCGCGACTACTGTGGCCATGGTATAGGCCAGGAGTTTCATGAAGAGCCACAGGTGCTGCACTACGGCTCACCGGATACCGGCCTCAGGCTGGTCGAGGGTATGACCTTTACCATCGAACCCATGGTCAATGCCGGCAAGCACGGCACCAAACTGAAAGCCGACGGGTGGACCGTTGAAACCAGGGATGGCCGCCTCTCCTCCCAGTGGGAACATACACTGGCTGTTACCAGCGATGGCTGTGAAGTGCTTACCGCGCGCAGTGAAGAGCCCTACCGGCAGTAATTTACAAAACGAACAACATTATTTATGAACCCAGAATCCGCTATTACACCATTGTTTTTTGACCAGAAGCGCTTTCTTCTGGATGTTGAAAATGGAGACCCAGTCGAGGTTTACCGCAACGCTTTAAGCGCCGCCCGGGATCATTTCAACAACCGCTTCCACGAGGGCGAAGAGGTTCATCATTTAGTCAATGAACAGTCTCAATTTGCCGATGTGATCCTGCGCCATGCATGGCAACGTTTTGAATGGGACAGGGATATCAGCCTGATTGCCGTCGGCGGCTATGGCCGCGGCGAACTTCACCCGCACTCGGATATAGACCTACTGATCCTGATGCGCCGCAACAGACCGGAAAAATACCGCACCAGTATCGAGCAATTCCTGACCTTCCTCTGGGATATTCAATTAAAAATTGGTCACAGCACCAGGTCTCTCAGCCAGTGCGTCGATGAAGCCCGCGGGGATATCACCGTGGCCACCAACCTTATGGAAACCCGCCTGCTCTCGGGCGAACCCAAGCTGCTTGAAAAACTGCTGGCCAAAACCGGGCCGCAAAAAATCTGGTCATCGGCAAATTTTTACAGCGGCAAGATCAACGAACAGAAAGAGCGCTATCGCAAACATGCGGATACCGAGTACAACCTCGAGCCCAATATTAAAGAGGCGCCGGGCGGCCTGCGCGATATTCAGGTTATCAACTGGACTGCCAAACGCCACTTCGAAGTCAATCGCCGCTCCCACCTGGTGAGCAAAGGCTTTCTCTCCGAGGAGGAGTACGCAACATTGCGCCGCGATGAGGAGTTTCTCTGGAAAGTTCGCTACGGATTGCACCTGATTGCCGACCGCCCGGAAGAGCGCCTGCTGTTTGACTACCAGCGCAAACTCGCAGTTATGTTCGGTTACACCGACAGCGATGGGCGACTGGCCGTCGAGAAATTTATGCAGCGCTACTACCAGGTAGTGATGTCGATCAGGGAGTTAAATGATGTGCTACTGCAGTATCTCGACGAATCCATCTATCGCAAGAACAAAACCAAAGTGGTTACAAAGATCAATGAGCGCTTCCTGATCCGCGACAACTTCCTGGATACCACCGATAGCTCGGTATTTGTCAATCATCCCTCGGCCCTGCTCGAGCTGTTTGCCATACTCGGCGAGAACGACCAGATCCAGGGAATTCGCGCTTCGACTGTTCGCCAAATACGCCTGCATCGCAACCTGATCGACGATGACTTCCGCAACAGCGAGCAAAACCGCGCACTGTTTATGCGCATACTAAAAGCGCCCTACCTGCTCTCGGCACAGCTACAGCGCATGAATCGCTACGGCATACTCGGCGGCTACCTGCCCGAGTTCGGCAAAATTGTCGGCCAGATGCAGCACGACCTTTTTCATATTTACCCGGTCGATGTGCACACCCTCGAAGTGGTGCGCAATATCCGCCGCATGGTGCTGCCGGAAATAGCCGAGCGCTTCCCGGTGGCATCCCATATCTACAAGAACTTCCCCAAGCAGGAGCTGATTATTATCGCCGCCCTCTACCATGATATCGCCAAGGGCCGCGGCGGCGATCACTCGATACTGGGGTCTGTGGATATCGAAGACTTCGCCCAGCGCCACGGCCTGAAACCCCAGGAGATCAGCCTGCTTAAATGGCTGGTAGAAAACCACCTGCTGATGTCGAGTATCTCCCAGCGGGAGGACACTTCTGATCCGGATGTGATCCACAAGTTTGCCAGCCATGTGGGTGATATCATCCACCTGGATCATCTCTATGTACTGACTGTCGCCGATATCAATGCCACCAACCCGCATCTGTGGACCGACTGGAAAGGCTCGCTGATGCACAATCTCTACTTTGAAACCAAGCGGGTTCTGCAGATGGGTGTAGAGGAGCCGATGGCAAAATCTGCCTGGCTGAAAGATGCCAAGGCGGCGGCACTGGGGGCACTGATATCCGACAATGTCGACCCCGCCGAGGCTCTCAATGCCTGGAAAGATGTCAATGATGAATTCTTCCTGCGCGAGCGCGCTGAAGATATCGCCCTGTTTACCAAAGCGATTATCGACAATGACGATCCGGCCAGGCCGGTGGTACTGCTCAGCGATGTAGGTGTGGAAATACCTGTGGCGACACAGATTTTTGTCCACTCGAAAGACCGTGAGAATATTTTTTCTATCACCGCAGCCACCCTCGACAAACTGAATCTCAATATCCAGGATGCGCGGTTGCAGTCCGCCAGTGATGGCACCGCCTTTGATGTTTTCTACGTCCTCGACGAGGCAAACCAGCCGGTCGGCAGCAACAGCAATTTGAGCGCAAAAATTATCAAAACATTAAAAGAGGCGATTACCAATCCCCAGAATGTCGACTTTGATATCCAGCGACGTACACCAAGGCAGTTAAAGAACTTCGCCCTGAAAACCGTCGCCTCGCTGCGCAATGACAGTGAGACCGGGACCACGGTACTGGAAATTATCACGCCGGATCGACCCGGACTGCTGGCCCACCTGGCGAGAATTTTCCTGCGCTTCGAGCTGCGGGTTCTCAATGCGAAGATCTCAACCCTGGGTGAGCGCGTAGAAGATATCTTTTACCTTACCGACAGCAAATCAAAGCCAATTACCAATGCCGGCCTGATTAAAACCCTGAAAGAAACCATCTGCACGGAGCTCAATATGCGCAACCAGGAAGATGGCAAGGAATACCAACTGCGCAAAATGAAAATCTGGCAGTAATCCTCCGGCACCCACAGAGAGCAAATTTTAAAGTAGACAATATGAACCCCAATCTCGACTTGCTGCACCCCTACCCCTTCGAAAGGCTCAATAAGCTAAAGGACGGTATCACTCCGCCCGAGCATCTCAGGCCTATCTTTCTCTCGATTGGCGAGCCCAAGCACCAGTCGCCGGCATTTGTAAAACAGGCACTTGTTGAGAATATTGACCAGGTCGCAGTCTATCCGGCAACCAGGGGTGGCCAGCCACTGCGCCAGGCAATCGCTGAATGGTTGCAGAAGCGCTTTAACCTGCCCGGCCAGAGCATTGATGCGGAACAGCATGTTCTGCCGGTAACCGGAACCCGTGAAGCACTGTTTGCCTTTACCCAGGCGGTTATAGAGCCACAGCAGATAAAACCATTGGTAGTCTCGCCAAATCCCTTCTACCAGATCTATGAGGGGGCGGCACTGCTCGCCGGCGCCGAACTGCACTACTTAGACTGCAGCGCAGAAAACAATTTTACCACCGATCTGAGCAGCGTCCCCGAATCGGTCTGGCAGCGCTGCCAGCTTCTCCACCTCTGCTCCCCGGGCAACCCCACAGGTGCAGTGACCAGCATCGAGCAGTTTCAACAGGCAATAGCCCTAGCCGACAAATACGACTTTATTATCGCCAGCGACGAGTGCTACTCCGAAGTCTACCTGCAGGAAGACAACCCGCCGCCGGGACTGCTGCAAGCCTGTGCCGAGATGGGCCGCACAGATTACAGCCGCTGTATGGTATTCCACAGCCTGTCGAAACGCTCCAATCTTCCCGGCCTGCGCTCCGGTTTTGTCGCAGGCGACAGCCAAATACTCAAAGCCTTTCTGCGCTATCGCACCTACCATGGCTGCGCCATGTCCACAGCGGTGCAGGCAGCCTCAGCCGCCGCCTGGCAAGACGAGAGCCATGTTATTGAAAACCGCAGCCTGTACCGTGAAAAGTTTGCCGCCGTCACCGAGATACTCAGGCCGGTACTGGACTTTCCGGAACCCACTGCAAGCTTCTATCTCTGGGCAAAAACCCCTATCCTGGATACAGACTTTGCCCAGCAGCTATTTGCCCAGCAAAATGTCACACTGCTGCCCGGACAGTTCTTATCGCGACAGACTGACAGCGGTAATCCCGGAAAAAATCGCGTGCGAATGGCACTGGTGGCGGAAACTGGCGAATGTATTGAAGCTGCCCAGCGCATCAGGCAATTTGTAGAGAGCCTGAAATAGAGGGCTTATTTGAAGAGCTTGTGTGAAAGAGCTTGTTTAAAAGTGCCTGTTCAAAAAAACTAGGCAATAAGGATAAGAGATGCTTAAAAAGGAACGTGCTGAACTGGTTTTAAAACGGCTCAACGAGCTGTATCCGGAAACCCCTGTCCCCCTTGATCACCGCAATCATTTTGAACTGCTGGTCGCCGTACTGCTCAGCGCCCAATGTACAGATATTCGCGTAAACCAGGTGACGCCGGCACTGTTTGCTGAAGCCGACAATCCCTTTGATATGCAAAATGTGCCCCTGGATACCATCTATCAAATAGTTCGTCCCTGTGGCCTGGCACCACAGAAATCCAGCGCTATTTCCAATCTCTCAAGAATACTGGTTGAAGAGTACAACGGCGAGGTGCCAGACGACTGGAAAGTACTGGAATCACTGCCCGGCGTTGGCCATAAAACCGCCAGTGTGGTGATGTCCCAGGGCTTTGGACATCCGGCTTTCCCGGTGGACACCCATATCCACCGACTCGCCCAGCGCTGGGGCCTGACCAAAGGTAAAAATGTTGCCCAGACAGAACGGGATTTAAAAAAACTCTTCCCCCGCGAGCATTGGAATGCACTGCATCTGCAAATAATTTTTTATGGCCGCGAGTACTGCACTGCGCGGGGCTGTGATGGTCGGGTCTGCGATATCTGCACAAGCTGCTACCCAAACCGAAAGAAACCATTTATCGCCCATAAGCCATAACTCTTTTGCTATGATTGTGCCCGTTTAAATCAAGGAAGGAACAACCGTGATAACAGTCTATGGCATCAAAAATTGCGACACCATTAAGAAAGCCCGCAAATGGCTGGCAGAGAATAATATTGAATATAGATTCCATGACCTCCGCGCAGATGGAATAGACTCAGGGAGTATTGAACACTGGATTGAGCAGGCCGGCTGGGAGACCCTACTCAACCGCCGCGGCACTACCTGGCGCAAGCTTGATACCAGCATCCAGGAAAGCACCAGTCGCGATAATGTCGGCGCCCTTTTGCTGGAGCATCCGGCAATGATAAAACGCCCGGTACTGGATGTGGATGGCAGTATTACCATTGGCTTTAAGGCCGATAACTATCAATCTATTTTTAAATAAACAATTTTAAATAAACAACTTTAAATAAACCTTATAATCACTTGTTTTAATTACAGTTAATACATATAAAAGAGTAAAATCATGAGCAATCTGTACAGTTTCGCTATAGGTGTAGGCACCAAAAACAGCAACGGGGAATGGCTGGAAGTTTTCTACCCCAACCCCCATCTAAACCCGGACCAGACCCTCTGCGATATTTTAGCGTTGAGTCTCGGCATAAAATCCGGTGAGATCGAGCCAAGCACCGAGCAATTGGCAGCACTACAGTCAGCACTCAGTCACAATGGCTACTCAGACCTGGCCGCATCCGTTGAACAGCTGGCCAGCTCCAGCAGACCTGTGGTCGCGGTGATGCTCGCGGAAGACCTGCCACCGGCGTCAGTTCCCCAGGGATACCTGAAACTGCACCTGCTCTCCCACCGCCTGGTTAAGCCCCACGGCACTAACCTTACCGGTGTATTTGGCGCCCTGAAAAATATCGCCTGGACCAGCGAGGGCGCTATTGATATTGAAGAGCTGCCGAAACGCCAGCTGCAAGCGCGCATGGCCGGCCAGCCACTTACGATTAACTGCGTCGACAAGTTCCCGAAAATGGTCGACTACGTGGTCCCGGGTGGCGTGCGAATTGCCGATACATCCAGAGTGCGTCTCGGTGCCTATGTGGGCGAAGGTACCACAGTGATGCACGAGGGCTTTATCAACTTTAATGCCGGTACCGAGGGCCCCAATATGATTGAAGGCCGTGTCTCTGCCGGTGTTTTCTGTGGTGCCGGAAGCGATGTTGGCGGCGGCGCCTCAATTATGGGAACCCTCTCGGGGGGCGACAATATGGTTATCTCAATGGGTGAAAAGTGCCTGCTCGGCGCCAATGCTGGCCTGGGCATCCCCCTGGGTGATCGCTGCACTATTGAGTCGGGGCTGTATATTACCGCCGGTACCATTGTCACTATGCTCGACGATCAAAAGCAGGCCACAGGCAAGATGAAAGCCCGTGAACTAGCCGGTAAAAGTGATCTATTATTTAGACGTAACTCGGTTTCAGGCACAGTTGAATGCCTGACCAATAAATCCGCTGTAGAGCTAAATGCCGAGCTGCATTCATCTAACTAAAAAAAGTCTATAAGCCACAATTGAGGGGAGCGTTACCAATGAGCCAAATTCGCAGAGTCGCAATTATCGGTGGAAACCGCATCCCCTTTATGCGCAGCAACGCCGCCTATAGTGAAGCCAGCAATATGGATATGTTGTCAGCCACATTGCAGGGGCTGGTAGAGCGTTTCAACCTGCAGGGCCAGCGTCTTGGTGAAGTCGCTGCCGGCGCAGTGATGAAGCATTCCCGTGACTTTAACCTGGCCCGTGAGGCGACATTAAATTCAGGCCTGGCACTGGAAACCCCCGCCTACGATATTCAGCAAGCCTGCGGTACCGGTCTTGAAGCGGCTATCCTAGTGGCCAACAAAATTGCTCTCGGGCAGATTGATGCGGGCATTGCCGCGGGTACAGATACGGCCAGCGATGCCCCTATTGCGCTGAATGAAAAGTATCGCCGCATGATACTGGACCTCAATAAAGCCAAAACTCTCGGCGAGCGACTGAAGATTTTGCTGCGTTTTCGCCCCGGCTTTATGCTCCCTTCACTCCCCG
Organism: Porticoccaceae bacterium; assembly: GCA_049600275.1. GTDB lineage: Bacteria > Pseudomonadota > Gammaproteobacteria > Pseudomonadales > Porticoccaceae > HTCC2207. Next base: position 8,327 of record JBMYPM010000033.1, read on the forward strand.
CCAATGCCGAGCCGCGCACCGGCCTGTCCATGGGGCAGCACTGTGAGCTGATGGTAAAACAATGGGGTATTAGCCGTGAAGACCAGGATCAGCTGACCTGGAACAGTCACCAGAATTTACTTGCCGCCTACAACGAGGGGTTCTTTGACAACCTGGTCAGCCCTTTTAACGGCATGCAGCGCGACGGCATTATGCGCGATACACCCATGGAGAAACTGGCCAAATTAAAGCCCGCTTTCGACAGGGAAAATGGCACCCTGACAGCCGCCAACTCAACCACATTGACCGACGGTGCCGCCTCGATTCTGCTGGCCAGTGAAGAATGGGCCGCCGAGCGCAACCTGCCGATTATGGCCTACCTGTCGTTTAGCGAAGTTGCTGCAGTAGATTTTTACTCCCAGGGTGAAAACAGCGAAGGTCTGTTAATGGCACCCGCCTACGCCGTGCCGCGAATGCTGCAACGCGCCGGCCTAAGCCTGCAGGATTTTGATTTCTACGAACTTCACGAAGCCTTTGCGGCCCAGGCACTGTGCACAATGAAAGCCTGGGAAGACGAGGACTTCTGTCAAAATAAACTCGGCCTTGATGGAGCGCTGGGCAGTATTGACCGCGCCAAATTAAATGTAAAAGGCTCCAGTGTTGCCACCGGACATCCATTTGCGGCAACCGGGCCGAGAATAATGGCGACACTGGCAAAATTATTGGAACAAAAGGGACAGGGTCGCGGTCTTATCTCCATATGTGCAGCTGGCGGCCAGGGAGTCACCGCCATACTGGAAAGATAACCGACCTTTTTACAGCAAAAAATAAACGGGGATTGAGTACAGAGCACGGACCAGCTCTCCCCTCGGGGGCCTTACGATTGTATATGTGGGGCCCCTTTTTATTAGCAATGATTTATCAAGATGGAGAATTTGCTCCTATAAATCTTGAGAAATCTTTCCACCTGTTCAAAAAGTCAGCAGGATTTGGCAATCCAATCG
>JBMYPM010000034.1:0-9261 GCA_049600275.1 Porticoccaceae bacterium
CAAAACAGGGCAAAAACCAAAATTAATGTCCGTTTCAACGGTTTTTCTCCAAAAAATTTGCAACATTATATCAGTGCTTGATGAAAAGTAGGCCCACTGCCTCTAAAATACCCGGTCACCAACGGAAGCCATTAGCCATGACAGAAAACAAATCACTTAGCTATAAAGATGCAGGCGTCGATATCGATGCGGGCAATGCACTTATCGAAAAAATTAAAGGTGCCGCAAAACGCACACGCCGGCCAGAAGTAATGGCAGGCCTGGGTGGATTTGGCGCACTCTTCGAATTACCCACTGGCTACAAACAGCCAGTACTGGTTTCCGGAACTGACGGTGTCGGCACTAAACTGCGCCTGGCACTGGATCACGGCAAACATGGCAGCGTGGGTATCGACCTGGTCGCCATGTGCGTTAACGACCTGATTGTCTGTGGTGCCGAGCCATTGTTCTTCCTCGACTACTACGCCACCGGTAAGCTGGATATCGATACTGCCGCTGCCGTGGTCCACGGTATTGCCGATGGCTGTGAACTCTCCGGATGTTCACTGATTGGTGGCGAGACCGCAGAGATGCCGGGCATGTACGAAGGCGAAGACTACGACCTGGCCGGATTCTGCGTTGGTATTGCCGAGAAATCTGAACTGATCGACGGCTCTAATGTTGCCGTCGGCGACAAGCTGATCGGACTGGCCTCGAGTGGCCCCCACTCCAATGGCTATTCACTTATCCGCAAAGTTCTGGAAGTGACAAATACAGATCCAGCGATTGAACAGCTCGACGGTACCCCGCTGATTGACCTACTAATGAAGCCGACAAAAATTTACGTCAAGCCACTGCTCGAGTTGATTAAGAAATCCCAGGTCAATGCACTGGCACATATTACCGGCGGCGGACTGCTGGAAAATATCCCTCGCGTACTCCCCGAGAATGCCAAAGCGGTTATCGACACCCAAGCCTGGAAGCGCCCTGTAGTCTTTGACTGGCTGCAAAAAGGCGGCAATATTGACGAACATGAAATGCATCGCACCCTTAACTGTGGTGTAGGCATGGTGATCTGTGTGCCTGCCGACAGAGCAGAGGAAGCACTGGAAATGTTGGCCGCCAGCGGCGAGACTGCCTTTGAGCTGGGCAGCATCTCCGAGCTGACTGCAGGCGAAGAGCAGGTGCAGCTGACTGGACTGTCAAAATGAATGATGGCTCGACGCGCAAGCGACGAATAGTAGTCCTGATATCTGGCGGCGGCTCCAATCTGCAGTCATTTATTGACGCCAGTGCCGACGGTTCGCTCAATGCCGATATTGTTGCCGTAATCAGCAACAAAGCCGGGGTTAAAGGTCTCGAGCGGGCTGCCGATGCGGGCATTCCAAATATCACCCTCGACCACAACAGCTTTGAATCCCGCGGCGAATTTGACCAGGCCCTGGGGGATGTTATTGAAAGTTTTTCACCTGACCTGATTATCCTGGCCGGCTTTATGCGTATTCTCACCCCGCATTTTGTCAATCGCTTCCTCGGCCAGCTGATGAACATTCATCCCTCGCTGCTGCCAAAGTATCCCGGGCTGCACACTCACCAGCGCGCAATCGATGCAGGTGACAGCGAAGCTGGTGCAACAGTGCACTTTGTCACCCCGGAACTCGACGGTGGACCAACCATTGTTCAAGCCCGGGTACCAGTGTTAAAAGATGACACAGCAGAGCTGTTGGCAAGCCGAATCCTAACCTATGAACACCAGATTTACCCTCTGGCTGCCGAGTGGTTCTGCCAGGGACTGCTAGAATTAAGAGACGGAGATATTATCTTCGATAATGAATTGCTGCCCGCAGAAGGGGTTAACCTCGAGATACGCGATAAAGCATAATATTGAGCTTTTGCTATGAACCATCTGCTATTTTGTTACTCTAACCAGACCAGTAAAATGCCGAGGTTAAAATAGTGATGCCATCCAGCAAGCTTGCCGCAACTGCCCAGTTTACAGGCCTGCAAAAACTGCTCTCACTCCTACTGTTGGTAACTGCCAGCTCAGCTTTCAGCCAGGATCACAGTAATAGCCATAGCAAAGACGAAACCGCCCCCCAACTGCCCATCAGCCTCTATCGCGCGAGCTACTCGGCCCAGTTTAGCGGCCTGGCTATTAACGCCGTTCAAAAACTCGAAGAGATCGAACCGGGCATTTATCGCGAAAGCCTCAGGGCAAAAAACTTTATTGGCAAGGTCGATGAACAAAGTACCTTTAGGTTAAAGGCAGACCAGCAGCTCTACCCAACCAGTTACAGTTATATCCGTTCAGTGTTTGGACGTGACCGCTCCGAAGTGCAGAACTTCGACTGGCAGAGCAGCAAAGTGCAATATAAAAAAGATGGCAGTGCCAACAGCGAGCTGCAACTCGAGGTCGGCTACCTGGATATGATTACCCAAAGGCTGCAATTGCGCCGCGACCTGATCGCCGGCAAGCAGATTTTTTCCTACCCTGTTATTTCCCACGGCAAACTGAAACAATACAACTACAAGGTTGTGTCTGAGCAAATTTTGCAGACCGCCATAGGCCCTTTAAATACAGTCAAAGTTGAGAGAGTTATCGAGGATGGTGATAAAACCGTAACCGTCTGGCTGGCAACTGACTGGGATTATTTAATTGTAAAACTGGAACAGTCAAAAGGCCGCGACAGCCATCATCTGGAACTCCGCGATGCCATGATAAACAACATTAAAATTACACCCCTGACAAAAACTGACGAGAAGCAGCTATGAATCGCCCACGCAAACCTTCAGGTTCAAACCCCACCCTAATTATTGGCACACTTATAGCTGTAGCTATTGTGGTTGGCGTAATTTACCTTTCGCAGTCATCACCAGATGAAGAGCTGGAAATGATCAGCATCCCGGAGCAACCGGTAGAGCCTGTAGTTCAGGCCCCGGTGGTACCAGAAGCAGTGATACCAAGCACGCCCGAACCAGAACCACAACCTGAACCGCAGGTTGAGCCCAAGCAAAACCTGGTAAGCAAAGCACCAGAACTTCCTGGCCTGGATAACAGTGATGACTTTATCCGCGAGCGCCTGCTGCTGATCAACAGCAAAAAAGAGTTTTCAAACTGGGTTAAGACTGACGACCTGATCAGGCGCACCGCCAGCTATCTCGACGGTCTCTCTAATGGCGTAATGCTATCCAAAGTATTTCCCCTGACCCCGCCACAGGGAAAATTTGCCACCCATAAAAGTGATGGCAGCATCTGGTTAAATGCCGGAAATTACGAGCGTTACAATCACAGCATTAATGCAATCGCCAATACAAATATGGCCTCTATAGCAAAGATGTTTCACTTCTCGCGACCATTGCTGGAAGCGGCATTTTCAGAGATGGGTTACAACCCGCGGCAGATGGATGGCATTATTCTTCAGGCCATTGATATAATTTTGGCAACACCCATTATTGTTGAACCGATTAAACTCACCAGGGAATCAGTGGTTTACAAGTTTGCCGACCCCGCACTGGAAGCCCTGCTGCCAATACAAAAGCAACTGCTTAGAACCGGGCCAAACAATACCAAGCACCTGCAAAAACAGGCCTACGCTCTGCAGCAGGCCCTACTAAACCCTTAAAAAGCTAAATCCTTAAAGCCAAAACTGGCAGCCATAAATCGACAGCGAAAAAAAACCTAGATTAATGATCCAGGTTTTTTGTATTTAAATAACGCAAAAGGGCTGTTATCTAGGTCTTTGGCAGCGTGACACCTGTCTGGCCCTGATACTTGCCACCGCGATCGGCGTAGGATGTGTCACAAATCTCATCGGACTCAAAGAACAGCATCTGGGCCACACCTTCATTGGCATAGATCTTTGCCGGCAGGTTGGTAGTGTTGGAGAATTCCAGGGTTACATGGCCTTCCCATTCAGGCTCCAGAGGCGTGACATTAACAATAATGCCGCAGCGGGCATAGGTAGACTTGCCCAGGCAGACTGTCAGCACCGAGCGGGGAATACGGAAGTACTCCACGGTTCGCGCCAGGGCAAAAGAGTTTGGCGGGATAATGCAGTAGTCACCGACCATATCCACAAAAGAGTCATTGTCGAATTTCTTTGGATCCACCGTCTTCGAGTGAACATTGGTAAAGACCTTAAACTCATTGGCACAGCGAACATCGTAGCCATAGCTGGAAGTCCCGTAAGAAATCACCCGATCATCACCGGAGTAGCGCACCTGCCCCGCCTCAAATGGTTCAATCATTTGCTGCTGCTCGGCCATACGGCGGATCCAGTGATCTGACTTAATGCTCATTGATTACTCTCTTTTTTGATTTTGTCGTGATGAGATTGCAGCAAAAGGCTACAGCTCATAAAAAGTGCAGCCGGTATGATACCGATTTACGCGGGTTGGGCAAGGGGGCGTCTGCTGGCACTCAGACAACAAGGATGTGCGGTAATCGAGAATAACCTTTTATTCAAAAATAATTTCCGGCCCACTATCACTGCCCTCGCCAGTCAACTGCTCCAGCACTTTTACGGCAATCTCACGGTAACTTCGGGCAATTTCACCTTCGGGTTCAGCCGCAACGGAGGGCACACCCTGATCGCCGCGCTCGCGGATACTTCGATCCAATGGCAGGCTTCCCAACAATTGAGTGCCGTATTCCCCGGCAACCGCTTCACCACCACCGACACCAAAAATTGAATCCTGGTGGCCGCATTTACTGCAGATATGCACGGCCATATTTTCAACAATGCCGAGCACGGGGATTTTTACTTTGCTAAACATCTCAATGCCCTTCTTGGCATCCAGCAGGGCAATATCTTGCGGAGTAGTCACAATCACCGCACCGGCCACTTCAGCTTTTTGCGCCAGGGTTAATTGAATATCACCGGTTCCCGGAGGCATATCTACCACCAGCACATCCAGCTCACCCCAGTTGGTCTGGGTAAGTATCTGCTGCAGTGCGCCGCCAGCCATGGGCCCACGCCATGCCATAGGGGTGTCGGCGGTGACCAGGTAACCCATCGACATGGTTGCCAGCCCGTGGGCTGTGATTGGCATAAAGGATTTTCCATCCGGGGACTCGGGGCGCTGACCCTCTGGCACACCGAACATCATGGCAACACTGGGGCCGTAGATATCCGCATCCAGCAAGCCGACTTTTTTACCCTCCGCCTGAAGCGCCAGGGCGAGATTCGCGGCAGTTGTGGATTTGCCCACGCCGCCTTTTCCCGAGGCGACTGCAATAATTTTTTTCACTTGCTCCAACACTAAATTGCTCCAAATAAATTCGTAAACAGCTTTTTTACGCCAGGTTAAGCAGCCCAGCTCAATTGCCTATGAAAAGTTAGCGCAAAATCGCTATAATCGCGCGCTTAGAAAAGCCTTAACAAGAAACCATACCCATGTCATCAAAACGTCAGATCCTGGTTACTAACGCCCTTCCCTATGCCAATGCAGCATTGCATCTTGGCCATGTTCTGGAATATACCCAAACCGATGTCTGGGTGCGCTTCCAGAGAATGCGCGGGCACGAATGTTACTACCTTTCTGCAGACGATGCTCATGGAACTGCGATTATGCTTAAGGCTGATGAAAAAGGTGTTAGCGCGGAGCAACATATCGCCGATATGCGTGCGATTCACGAGGCGGACTTTAAGGATTTCCTGATCAGTGTGGACAATTATCACTCCACCCACTCGGATGAAAACCGCGAGCTGTCGGAACTGATTTACAACCGCCTGAATGACAATGGCCATATTGCCAAGCGCGAAATCACCCAGGCCTTTGATCCTGAGAAAAACCTGTTTTTGGCTGATCGCTATATCAAGGGCACCTGCCCGAAATGCGGAGCCGAAGACCAGTACGGCGATAACTGCGAGGCCTGCGGGGCGACCTATTCCCCCACCGACCTGATCAATCCGGTATCGGCAATCTCCGGTGCTACCCCAATCGAGAAAGAGTCAACTCACTACTTCTTTAAGCTACCGGAGTTTACCCAGTTCCTGAAAGACTGGACGCGCAGTGGTGCGGTGCAGGATGAAGTGGCCAATAAACTCGGCGAATGGCTGGACAGCGGTCTGCAGGAATGGGATATCAGTCGCGATGCCCCCTACTTCGGTTTTGAAATTCCCAATGCGCCGGGCAAGTACTTCTATGTCTGGCTGGATGCGCCAATAGGCTATATGGCCAGCTTTAAAAACCTCTGCGACCGCGAGGGCATGGATTTTGATCACTACTGGAACAAGAATTCACAGACCGAGCTGTACCATTTTATCGGCAAGGATATTGTCAACTTCCACGCCCTGTTCTGGCCTGCCATGCTGAGCAGTGCCGAGTACCGCACGCCGACAAAAATCTGCGTCCACGGCTTTGTTACCGTAAACGGCAAAAAGATGTCCAAGTCCCGCGGTACCTTTATCAATGCGCGCTGTTACCTGGATCATCTCAACCCTGAGTATTTGCGCTACTACTACGCATCGAAGCTGTCGGGTTCGGTAGAAGATATCGATCTCAACCTCGAGGACTTCCAGCAGAAGGTCAATAGCGACCTGGTCGGCAAGGTGGTGAATATTGCCAGCCGCTGCGCCAAATTTATTGCCAATGGCAATGATGGCGTTCTCTCTGAAAATATTGAAAACCCGGAACTCTGGGCCCAGGTTAGCGGCGCTGCAGAGAGTATTGCCGAGCACTACGAAAACCGCGACTTCAGCAAGGCGATTCGCGAGATTATGGCCCAGGCGGATGCCGCCAATGAATATATCGCCGCCAAAGAACCCTGGAAGCTCAACAAACAGGATGGCAGGCAGCAGGAAGTGCAGGATATCTGCTCGCTGGGCATTAATCTGTTCCGCGTTATTCTTACGTATTTAAAACCTGTGCTGCCGGCTATGACCGCCGCGGGTGAAGAGTTCCTAAATGACAGCCTGAACTGGGACAGTGTTCAGCAGCCATTGACCGGTCACAGGATTAATAAATTTAAGCCACTGATGCAGCGCATCGAAAAAGAGAAAGTCGACGCCATGGTTGAAGCCAGTAAAGAAGAGGCTGCCCAGGCAGCGTCAAAACCACTCGAAGGCCCACTTGCCGACGACCCAATCGCCGGTGAAATTACCTTCGATGACTTTATCAAAGTCGACCTTCGTGTAGCGCTTATCGTTAAAGCCAACCATGTGGAAGGGGCAGAAAAGTTGCTGCAACTGACCCTGGATATTGGCGGCGAAACCCGCAACGTATTTTCCGGCATTAAGTCATCTTACAAGCCCGAAGACCTCGAGGGACGACTGACAGTAATGGTGGCAAACCTGGCGCCGCGCAAAATGCGCTTTGGCATCTCCGAAGGCATGGTACTGGCGGCGGGAGATAATAAAGGTATCTACCTGCTCGAGCCCCACAGTGGTGCGCAGCCGGGACAGAGAATCACCTGATTATACCGCTGCAAAGCTGCTGTATTACTTGTTATTTAAAGTGCCAGGTTAAGACTTTTGACCAAGTTACTTATTACTAAAAGTACTAAAAACCCGCTCTATATATGTTGAATAGAACTAGTTGATTCCACGATAATAGAGTCTTCCAAACCTTTCACGTGTGCAGAACATGCAAGAGTTCGCAGTTATTCTGGTCAGCTCCATCCTGATCAACAACTATGTACTGGTACAGTTCCTCGGACTGTGTCCGTTTATGGGTGTTTCCAACAAACTCGAATCAGCAATCGGTATGGCTGCGGCCACTACCTTTGTACTGACACTGACCGCCATGGCCAGCTATATAGTTAACGCCCTGGTTCTCGAGCCACTGGGCCTGATCTACCTGCGGACCATCGCCTTTATCCTGGTGATTGCCGCCGTTGTGCAGTTCACGAAAATGTTTATTGAAAAGACCAGCCCGCTGCTCTATCGCGTACTCGGTGTGTTTCTGCCGCTGATCACCACCAACTGTGCAGTACTGGGTGTGGCACTACAGAACACCTCAAAAGACCTTACCTTTGTACAGTCATCACTCTATGGCTTTGGCGCTGGCGCAGGTTTTTCCCTGGTGCTGATATTTTTCTCCGCAATGCGCGAGCGTCTCGCCGCTGCAGATGTGCCGGTTTCCTTTAGGGGCGCCGCAATTGCAATGATAACCGCAGGACTTATGTCACTGGCCTTTATGGGATTCAGTGGACTCGTTTAAATGATCGAACTTATCAGCCAAAATCCAATACTTGCCGCTCTGGTCGCCCTTGTAGGACTGGCCATACTGTTTGGCGCTCTGCTTGGATTTGCCGCCGAAAAATTTAAAGTGGAAGGCGACCCGATCGTCGAACAGATCGACGAACTGCTGCCCCAGACCCAATGTGGCCAATGTGGTTTTCCCGGCTGTCGCCCCTACGCAGAATCTATTGCCGGTGGCGATGAGATCAACAAATGCCCGCCCGGTGGACAGTCGACAATCAACGCTATCGCCAGCCTGCTGGATGTCCCGGCACCGGAACTGGATGCCGAGCACGGCGAAGAGAGTGAAGTAAAAACCGTCGCCTATATCCGCGAAGATGAATGTATCGGCTGCACCAAATGCATCCAGGCCTGTCCTGTAGATGCCATTATGGGCGCGGCGAAGTTTATGCACACAGTTATTACCGACGAGTGCACTGGCTGTGACCTCTGCGTTGAGCCCTGCCCGGTAGACTGTATTGATATGTTGCCGGTAGAGGAAACCATTGCCGACTGGCGCTGGTCAACACCTCCCAAACCGGGACTTATCGCCACCGACAAGCGTGGTGACCTGGCCAACCAATCCATTGAAGAGGATGCCGCATGAACAAAACCTGGGTAACTCCGGGCGGCGTGCACCCCCCAGAAAACAAACATCAATCAGTGACCCAGGGCATTGGCCAACTGCCTATCCCGGAGAAACTGGTAATACCCCTGAGCCAGCATATTGGCGCGGCGGCTATCCCCTGTGTTGAAGTCGGCCAGGCAGTTCTAAAAGGCCAGGTAATCGCCAAACCTACAGGTGTTGTAAGTATTCCAATGCACGCGCCGACATCAGGAACGGTCAGCGCTATCGAGCATCGGCCTATAGCCCACTCCTCAGGTATGCTCGCCCCCTGTATTGAAATCACCAGCGATGGTGCCGACACCTGGATTGAGCATGAGGGTATCAGCGACTACGAACATATCTCGCCCGCCAAGCTGGTAGAGATGGTTGGCGATGCCGGTATCTCCGGCATGGGTGGCGCAGGCTTCCCCTCTGCGGTCAAACTCAATCCCGGTCGCCAGCGACCTATAGATACACTGATTATTAATGCCA
>JBMYPM010000035.1:0-9170 GCA_049600275.1 Porticoccaceae bacterium
GCGATATCGAGTCGCTGCCGTTCATGGAAGCGATACGCCAGATGGGGGTCGACCTCGGGCCCGAAAACTGCGTTTATCTGCACCTGACACTGGTGCCCTATATTGCGTCGGCAGGCGAGACTAAGACCAAACCGACCCAGCACTCGGTTAAAGAGATGCGCTCTATAGGCCTGCAGCCGGATATGCTGCTGTGTCGCTCCGAGGTGGAGATTGACGCCAGCCAGCGCCAGAAGATATCCCTGTTTACCAACGTAGAGGCGCGGGCTGTTATCCCGGTGATTGATGCACCCTCTATTTACCAGATACCGCGAATGCTCCACGAACAGGGTCTCGACCAGTTTGTCCTCGACCGTTTTGGTATGGATCTTCCCCAAGCCGACCTGAGTGAATGGGATTTTGTTGTCGACAGCCATATGAATTCAGAGGGTCAGGTGACCATTGCTATGGTCGGCAAATATATGGAATTACTGGATGCCTACAAGTCAGTAACCGAGGCACTGATTCATGCCGGTATCCACCAGAAGACCAAAGTAAAAATTCGCTATATCGACTCCGAACTGCTGGAGCAGGATCATTCCCTGCTCGATGGCGTCGACGCGATTCTGGTACCAGGTGGTTTTGGCACCAGGGGAACAGAAGGCAAGATATATGCGGTTAAAACCGCGCGGGAAAACAATATTCCCTACCTGGGTATCTGCCTGGGTATGCAGATTGCGATTATCGAGTACGCGCGCAATGTCTGCGGCCTCACAGATGCAAACAGTACCGAATTTGATGCAGACACTCCCAACCCGGTGGTCGGCCTTATCGCTGAATGGATCGATGCCGAGGGCAAAAAAGAGCTGCGCAGTGAAGACTCGGACCTGGGGGGCACTATGCGTCTCGGTTCCCAGGTTTGTCATCTGCTGCCGGGCTCTATGGCAAGGGAACTCTACACTGCTGACCAGATTGAAGAGCGTCACAGACACCGTTTTGAGGTCAACAACAATATCCTGCCAACCCTTAAAGAGGCTGGCTTGGTAATTGGTGGCCTGTCTCACGACAAGACCCTGGTGGAAACCATAGAGCTGCCAGACCATCCCTGGTTCTTCGCCAGCCAGTTCCACCCGGAATTTAACTCCACCCCAAGAGATGGGCACCCGGTGTTCCAGGGCTTTGTTGTTGCGGCCATGGATTACCAGGCTAAACAAATGGACAAGCAGGAGTCATAGAAGTGAATGCCAAAACCATTAAAGTAGCGGATATCAATGTCAGCAATGATGCACCGATGGCGCTTTTCGGAGGCATGAATGTTCTCGAGTCCCGGGATATGGCGATGCAGATTGCCGAAGCCTATGTCAAGGTGACGGAAAAGCTCGGTATCCCCTATATCTTTAAGGCTTCCTTTGATAAAGCCAATCGCTCATCCATCCACTCGTTTCGCGGCCCTGGCGTTGATGAGGGACTGAAGATCTTCCAGGAGATCAAAAGCACATTTAATATTCCACTGATCACCGATGTTCACGAGATAGAACAGGCAAAACCGGTTGCCGAAGTCTGTGATGTGATTCAGCTGCCGGCATTTTTGGCGCGACAGACTGACCTGGTTAAGGCAATGGCTGAGACCGGTGCAGTGATCAACGTTAAAAAGCCACAGTTTTTAAGCCCGGGGCAGATGGGCAATATCGTCGATAAATTTCGCGAGTGCGGCAACGAGCAGGTGATGCTCTGTGAACGCGGCACCTGCATGGGTTATGACAACCTGGTTGTCGATATGCTCGGTTTCCGCACCATGAAAGAAGTCAGTGGCGGCCTGCCATTGATCTTTGATGTCACCCACGCGCTGCAGTGCCGCGATCCTATGGGCGCAGCCTCTGGCGGTCGCCGTCACCAGGTTGCCGAACTGGGTCGGGCTGGTATTGCTGTGGGCATTGGTGGACTGTTTTTAGAGGCTCATCCCGATCCGCAAAAGGCGCGCTGTGATGGCCCCAGTGCACTGCCGCTGGATAAGCTGGAGCCTTTCCTTGCCCAGATGAAGGCCTTTGATGACCTGATTAAATCCCAGGCTGACCTGGGTATCTCTTAAAGGGTATCTCTTAACCAGGGATCTGTAACAATCCTCTGTTAGCCATATGCCTGGCAGGGGCCGAGTAAAAACTGAATTTAGTGAACGTAACAAATAAAATTTATTGGAGAAAATAGTAAATGAGTAACATTGTTGATATTCAAGCTTTTGAAATCTTGGACTCTCGTGGCAACCCCACCGTGCAGGCAGACGTCATTTTAGAGAACGGCATTGTTGGAACTGCCTGTGCTCCGTCTGGTGCCTCAACCGGGTCTCGCGAAGCTCTGGAGTTGCGAGATGGTGACAAGAGTCGCTACCTGGGTAAAGGTGTGCTGACAGCAGTCAATAATATCAACACCACTATCAAGACATTACTGGTTGGTCAGGATGCCGCAGACCAGCGTCTGCTGGACAAGATGATGATCGATGCCGACGGTACAGATAACAAAGCGACACTGGGTGCCAACGCTATCCTGGCAGTATCACTGGCAGCGGCGAAAGCGGCGGCCCAGGACCAGGGTATTCCACTGTACGCGCATATCGCCAACCTCAATGGCACCTCCGGTCAGTACAGCATGCCTGTACCCATGATGAATATTATCAATGGTGGTGAGCACGCCGACAACAATGTCGATATCCAGGAATTTATGGTTCAGCCAGTGGGTGCAAAAAGCTTTGCAGAAGCACTTCAGGTAGGTGCCGAGATTTTCCACCAGCTGAGAAAAGTTCTCAGTGGCAAAGGGTTAAACACTGCTGTAGGTGATGAGGGTGGTTTTGCCCCTAACCTGGCTTCCAATGCTGAAGCACTGGCAGTGATCAAGCAGGCTGTTGAAGCTGCTGGTTACAAGCTGGGCACCGATGTCACCCTGGCGCTTGACTGTGCGGCATCAGAATTCTACAAAGATGGCCATTACAATCTCTCTGGCGAAGGCGTTGTCTTTAGCTCAGAAGGATTTAGTGACTATCTGGCCGAACTCTGTGAAGTCTACCCAATTATCTCAATCGAAGATGGTCTCGACGAGTCGGATTGGGATGGCTGGAAGTACCAGACTGAAAAGCTTGGCGGTAAAATCCAATTGGTCGGTGACGATCTGTTTGTAACCAACACTAGCATCTTAAGTCGCGGTATCGAGCTGGGCGTGGGCAACTCCATCCTGATTAAATTTAACCAGATCGGCACCCTGTCAGAAACCCTCGACGCTATCGCTATGGCCAAAGATGCTGGCTACACCGCAGTGATCTCTCACCGTTCAGGTGAGACTGAAGATACTACGATTGCCGATCTCGCCGTCGCTACTGCAGCGGGCCAGATTAAAACCGGTTCACTCTGTCGTTCAGACCGTGTTGCCAAATACAACCGTCTGCTGAGAATCGAAGCTGAATTAGGCGAGCAGGCGGAGTATCGCGGCCTGGCTGAATTTAAGGCGCAGTAATTCCCGGCACTTTAAGTTCAGGCGGCACAGCATTGGGATTCTGTGCAAATTCTGTAAAAGCGAATAGAATGCCCCTATGCGTTGGTTATTGATTATCTTGCTTGTTCTTCTCGCTGGCCTGCAATTTCGATTGTGGGTCGGGGAGGGCAGCCTCGCCCATCGCGCCGAGCTAAACCGCCAGCTCGACGAGCAGGAGCAGGAGAACCGTACGTTGCGAGAACGCAACGCCCTGATCGCTACCGATGTTGAAAGCCTAAAGACAAATCTCAGTGCTATTGAAGAAAAAGCGCGCGCCGACCTGGGTATGATAAAACGCGGTGAAACTTTCTACCTGGTGATCGATAAAAAGCACTCGGGCTCGACAGATAAGGACAGCAGCCAGTGAGCGGCGTCAATTATTGGGCCATAGTTCCAGCAGCTGGAACGGGCAAGAGATTTGGTGCCGAGCTGGCCAAACAGTTCCAACCTATTGGCGACAAACTGGTCGCAGACCACACCCTCAGTCGTCTCACAGGCATATCCAAACTGCAAAAAATCCTTGTTCCCTGTGATACCAGTGCAGAGCATTGGACCCAGGTCTCTGCTGTTGCAGACCAGCGTGTAGAGCTTCTTGCCGGTGGCGCCGAGCGTGTCCATTCAGTGTTAAATGGTCTGCAAGCGCTGGGTGGCACTGCCGCCAGCGATGACTGGGTTCTGGTTCACGATATGGCGCGACCCTGTATTACCAGTGGCGATATCAATAAATTGATCGAGCAATTAGATGGCCATTCGGTGGGCGGTATTCTCGCCACCCCGATCAGCGACACTCTTAAAAAAATTACATCCGCAAGCGCTATTGAGAAGACCCTGGATCGCAGTGATTTCCGCGGTGCCCAGACACCGCAGATGTTTCGCTACGGCCTGCTTCGCAAAGCCCTTGAAACTATGCTGGAAGAGCGGCAGCTGCCCACCGATGAAGCCTCGGCAATTGAATATATAGGCGAGCAGGCGATGATTATTGAAGGCCGTCGCGACAATATTAAAATCACCCATCGCGAGGACCTGGTTATTGCCCAGGCGATTATGGGTTACCAGGAGACTGAACAATGCGCATAGGCCATGGTTACGATGTTCATGCATTTGGTGAGGGCGATAAGCTGATTCTGGGCGGCGTATCCATCCCCTACCACCAGGCTTTTATTGCTCACTCCGATGGTGATGTGCTGATCCATGCGCTTATCGATGCGATCCTGGGTGCCCTGGCCCTGGGTGATATAGGCCAGCATTTTCCTGATACAGACCAGCAGTGGAAGGGGGCAGATAGCCGTCAGTTGCTCGCACATGTTGTTCATTTGATGGATGAAAAAGGTTATCAGCTGGGCAATGGGGATATCACCATTGTTGCCGAGCAGCCAAAGATGTCACCCCACCTGGATGCTATGCGTCGCAATCTCTGTGCCGATCTAAACTGCCAGGTGGATCAGCTGAATATCAAAGCCACTACCACCGAAAAACTTGGTTTTGTCGGTCGTAAAGAGGGCATCTCCTGTCATGCAGTGGTTTTGCTGACCACCAAATAAGCCTCAGGACAGCGATTATCAAACCCCAGGAATTCGACTTTCAAAGCCTGCCGCGGCTATTTCCCGAAACTTTTGGGCGCGCTGTCTATCGCAGCCAGCCGGAAGACTTCCTGGTTGATGAAATTTTGGGTTTTGAACCCGGTGGCGAAGGTGAGCACCTGTTTTTACAGATTAAAAAGCGCGACCAGAATACCCAGTGGGTCGCCGGATTGCTGTCAAAGCTGGCGGGTATCAAGCGCAATGATGTGAGTTTTTGTGGTCTTAAGGATCGCTTTGCGGTCACCACCCAGTGGTTTAGTCTCTATCTGCCCGGTCGCGAGTTAAGCCCCGGCCAGTTGCAGCACGATGATTTTCAAATACTCTCTACAACGCGTCACCATAAAAAACTCCGTCGCGGTATGCACAGCGGTAATCAGTTTCGACTTGTCCTCAGGGAGTTTACAGCCCTTGAAGATCAGTTTGCGGAGATCGAGGCGCGACTGCAGAAAATAGCCCTGGATGGTGTGCCCAATTATTTCGGTGAACAGCGTTTTGGCCATGATTGTGGCAACCTGCAACAGGCTCAGGAATTGATTGAGCGGGATCAGCTCAAAGGCAACCGTCGCGGCACCGGTATGATTCTCTCGGCAGCGCGTTCGTGGCTATACAACCTGGTTCTCGCCGAGCGTATTCGCCGCGGCAATTGGTCAACCCCAATGGAATTTGAAACTCAGTCCTGTGCGCCACTCTGGGGTCGCGGTCGCTCAGCCGCAGGTGGCGATCTGCAAGCGCTTGAGCAGGAGGTACTCGCAGACTGGCAGAGCTGGCGATATGCCCTTGAACATGCAGGGTTAAAACAGGAGCGCCGTGCCACGCAGCTGGTACCTGGCTCTTTTCAGTGGAAACGCCTCGGTACAGATCAGCTGGAATTATCCTTTAGTCTTCCTGCAGGTGGCTTTGCAACTGTTATTTTGCGTGAAATCGCTGAATTATTCCGCCCCCGAATTCAAGCCCTGTGATATATTGGCGATCATCACTGTGGGCTCTGTCTTGACCCCGCATGAAACGAAAAAAATTGTGGTAAATAAGAGAATTTGACCTGTTCTGGCAGGTTGTTGGGAATAGAGGATATTGCGTGAACTCAAGTGAACTGGCCGGCATAGGTATGACATCGCAGCGTACGCGAGAGCGGCTGATCCAGCGCTTAAAAGACCAGGGCATCACCAACCAGCGAATTCTCGATGTGTTCCGCGTTACCCCGCGGCATATCTTTCTCGACGAGGCTCTATCCCATCGCGCCTACGAGGACACTGCACTGCCAATCGGCTTTTCCCAGACACTCTCACAGCCCTATATAGTCGCCAAGATGACCGAGATTTTACTCTCTGAAGGGCCGCTGCATAAGGTTCTGGAAATCGGCACCGGATCTGGATTCCAGACTACCATACTGGCCCAACTGGTCGATCATGTTTACTCCGTGGAGCGTATTGAACCGCTGTTAGTTAAGGCTAAAGACCGCTTCCGCAAACTGGGCCTGCGCAATATTACCGCTGAACTCTCCGATGGCAGCTTTGGCTGGCAGAGACATGCGCCCTACAACGGCATTATCACAACGGCAGCAGCCCAGGCAGTTCCAGACGAATTGCTCCATCAGCTGGCACCCAATGGCATTCTGGTCATTCCTGTAGGTGTCGGTGATGTTCAGGATCTGCGTGTACTGCGCAGAGTTGGTAATTCCTCAGAGTTTGAAGAAGAGGTTGTCGAGCGGGTTAAATTTGTGCCTCTGCTGGGCGGACTGTCACGCTAGTATCAGAGAGCCGCACTAACATAAAAACAAAACTATCCGGAGTCACCATGCGCAGCCTCAGCCAGAACTTACTACTTTTCCTGAAGGGTATAGCCATGGGTGCCGCCGATGTAGTTCCCGGCGTATCCGGGGGGACTATCGCCTTTGTCAGCGGTATTTACCTGGAACTTATCGACACCATTAAATCCCTTAATATCCAGGCTTTAAAAGTTTTGAAGTCCCAGGGATTGGCCGCAGCCTGGCGCCATATCAATGGAAATTTTCTCGCGGTATTGCTCAGCGGTATTCTCACCAGCCTGTTTTCCCTGGCGATGGTTATGCAGTTTTTACTCGCCGAGCATCCACTGCCCCTGTGGTCGTTCTTTGTTGGGCTTATTGCCGGCTCAGTGATCTATCTGCTGCGCCAGCACCCCTTTGGCCACTGGCGTGACGCACTGCTGTTTGCGCTGGGTATCGCCGCTGCCTGGGGTATCTCAGTGGCACCGGCGGTGCAGTTAGAGGGTAACCATATCACCATGTTCCTGGCCGGCAGTATTGCCCTTTGCGCAATGATATTACCGGGCATTTCCGGTTCATTTATTCTCGTACTGCTGGGGTTATACCCTGTATTTATCGGGGCTATTGCCGGTTTCCAGATTGATATCCTGCTGGTCTTTGGTGTGGGTGGAATTCTCGGATTGATGTTTTTTAGCCGTCTGCTCTCCTGGTTGCTGGCGCACTATGAAGCCGCAGTGATAGCCACTATGTGTGGTTTCCTGGTTGGCAGCCTGAATATTATCTGGCCCTGGAAACTGGTCACCGATTCCATGCTCAGTCATTCGGGCAAGACCATAGTACTCTCATCACAAAATCTCTGGCCCGGGGAGTTTTTGCAGTTGGTAGGTGAAGATCCCCAGACCATACTGAGTCTCTCGGTCATGCTGTTTGGCTTGATTTTGGTACTCGGTTTAGAATATGTTGGCTCGCGTCAGGACAAACCTCTGTAGGTAAACGAATGTGTTGCGACTAGCCTCCTCGACTGTATCTCCTATCGCAATTTTGATGATCCTGGTCATCACTGGATGCAGCTCGTACAGTAATAATCATCCAGCGCCGGTCAGTAGCCGCGCCCAACCGCCTTCAAAGCGTATTCTGGTTCATCAGGTTGAGCCAGGGGAAACCCTCTATTCAATCGCCTGGCGCTACGACCTGGACTTTCGCAAGTTAGCCCGCGCCAACGGTATAAACGCCCCCTTTGTTATCAATCGCGGGCAACTGCTGTCACTGGATACCAGTAAAATCAGCACGCGATCGGCACAGGCCGTTAACAGAGTGGCCAGCCAGCCTAAAACTGTGGCT
Source organism: Porticoccaceae bacterium (assembly GCA_049600275.1). Classification (GTDB taxonomy): domain Bacteria; phylum Pseudomonadota; class Gammaproteobacteria; order Pseudomonadales; family Porticoccaceae; genus HTCC2207. The sequence continues at coordinate 8,161 of JBMYPM010000035.1, forward strand.
GCAGCCAGTGGTCAGGGCAGCGTTCAAACAAAAAAAACCAGCGCCAATAAAGTCAAGGCGCCGGTTTATACAGGCAACTGGCGCTGGCAGTGGCCGGTCAAGGGTAAGGTTGTAGAGTCCTACAACCCCAAAGACCTGCGCAAAGGGATCAAGATAAAGGCGCTAAGCCGATCTGCGGTGCGCTCGGCGGGCCCAGGGGTTGTTGTCTACTCTGGGGAGGGATTGCGCGGCTATGGCAAGCTGGTAATTATCAAGCACAGTGAAATTCTGTTAAGTGCCTACGCCCACAATGAGCAAATTATGGTAAAAGAGGGCCAAACCGTTAAACAGATGGATATAATTTCCCGTTTGGGGGCCAGTGGAACGCTCTATTTTGAGATCCGCAAAGATGGTTATCCGGTTAACCCGGTAAGCTATTTGAAATAAATGCCCGGAAAAATTATCTAAATTTGATTAATCGGTGTAGTATAGAAACTCGACTAGTAAATATAGTTGTAAAAAGGAAGAGGTACGGTTCAGGATAAGTCACTAGGTTGGTGGCTTTGAACATGGAGTAACATGCAAAGGGGATGCAGACGTGAGGGATCAAGCGTTAGCTGCTGAGCAGCAAATAGAGTTAACCGATGGTCAGCCAGACACATCGGAAATAAGTCATCAGGTCATTGATGCAACCAGTTTATATCTCAAGGAAATTGGTTTCGCGCCGTTACTGACGGCCAAAGAAGAAGTCTTCTATGCCCGTAAATTTCTCAAGGGCGATGAATCAGCACGCAAGCGAATGATTGAAAGCAATCTGCGATTAGTGGTTAAAATCGCCCGTCGCTATGTCAATCGTGGGCTCGAACTGCTCGATTTAATCGAAGAGGGCAATATTGGCTTAATGCGAGCCGTAGAGAAATTTGACCCGGAGTTGGGTTACCGTTTCTCGACCTACGCCACCTGGTGGATTCGGCAGACCATTGAGCGGGCGCTGATGAACCAAACCCGCACCATTCGACTGCCGGTACACG
>JBMYPM010000036.1:0-9154 GCA_049600275.1 Porticoccaceae bacterium
CCCCTGGATATACTGCACACCCTGCTGCCAGAGTGTTGGAATAATGGTGGCCTTCTCCACAAAGGGAACAATCATATCCACGCCGCTGCCGGTCATACCGCCAATGAGTTTCTGGAACTCCGCTTTTCCCGCCTCATCCTTTTGTAGTTTTTCCACAATCAGGCGATCTACTTTGACAAAGTCGGCGGCAACTCGCTCAAGGGTTTTTAATGGATTAATCGCCAACCCAAAATTGGTAATACTGACCTGGCCTTTTGATTTTTTCATCTGCTCACAGATAGCTGCGGCCTGCTTCAGGTAGCGCACTGCATCGATCTCACGAAACTGGAAGATAAGTGAATTGCCAGGCAGCTGGGCTGCGTCAAGCACCTTGGCCAGCCAGGCTAAAAATGCCCGGTCGGAAAATGACTGGGCGCTGATATTGATAAATAACTGGGTCTCCGGATTGGTTTTTAGTTTTTCGGCGAGGGATTGCAGGGCCTGGCTAATAACCCAGCGATCTACTTCGCCAGCTATATCCGACTTAAATAAATTATTGATAAAGTCCTCGGGAATTTCTTCGACGGGCACATCCTTGCTAACACCCAGAATAACTTCGTAATACTCTTTGCCACTGCCTCCCTCCAAGAGGGCGACTATAGGTTGATAGCGAATCGAAAAGGCATTTTCGCCGAGCAGGCGTTTGGCGGTTATGGCCACGGCTTCGGTTTTTGATACTTCATCGGAATGGATATCGGGGATATAGAGTTTTACTCCATTGCCTACTTCAGATTTATTTCTCAGCTGATCGATAGCTTCCTGGCTGCGCTCCAGTGCGCGCTCTACTGAGGGGACATTTTCATTGAGCAATGTGATGCCGATAGAGGTGGTCAGTGAGAAGCTTTCATTATCTATATCAAAGACTTCATTGCTGATCTGGTGGGTAATATTATTGGCCAGCTCCAGCACTTTTTCCTCGGTGGTTTCAGGTAGCACTATGGCAAAACAGTTTTCTGAAATCCGTCCGCAATCCAGGTTGTGATCGAATATCTGCACGATAAACATTACCAGTGAGTGGGCGATTTTTTCCGCCTTGGCAATGCCCAGATCTTCTTTTAACTGGTTAAATCGGTCCACCTGTATGTTGAGCAGCATACAGTCCTGGCCGCTCTGTACCGAGCGGCTTATTCCGCGGCTGATAAGGTCGTAGACCAGGTGGGGTTGAATAGCGCTGTATTCGGCGGCCTGCTGGACATCGCTGTGGGCTATTGAGGCATCAAACTTTTTGTCTTTATTGATGGTAAATTGCAGCGCCGGTTCACCCTGGTACTGGATCTGGTGAATCTCCAGAAATGAGTCGCTCTCATTGTCTTTTGAGTCCAGTGTTTTAACCATGGCTTCAAAGGGCATAATTTCGTGATTGCTCTCCAGTGGCACCATATAGGCTTTGAGTTTATCGCGATCTTTGCTGGCGATATTGTCAATTACCGGCAGGCAGAGCATCTCCTCTGGTTCGGAAAAGCCAAACATGCTGGCGCAGGCATCATTGGCATAGACATAGGTTCCCTCCTGGATAATCGCGATCGGGAAGCGGGAGATATTCATCAGGTGTTGCGAGCGCTTTTCGGCAACTGAGAGTTTGCGCTCCCACTCGCGGGACTGGCGGCGGTCGTAAACGGCTTTTATAGATCGTTCAACCACCTTGATGAGATGCTGGTCCTGGTCTTCGACAACTACATCGACAGCGCCGAGGCGCAGTCCTTCAATCAGGATTTTGGGGTTGTATTCTGCGCTGACTAAAATCACTGGCACATCCCGTTCGGCGCGCCTGATACGCTGAAAAATATTCTGTGCGGGAATTTTTGTGTAGTTTTGTGCGGCGATCAGCAGGTCCCAGTTGCGCATGGAGATAAATTTCTGCAATTCCTCTTCAGTGGTAGCCAGTTTGGCATCAACCTTAAAGTCGGCGCTGCGCAGGATGCTGATAATGCGGTTTGCCTCATCGTTGGATTTATCCACGATTAAAATATGCAGTGGTTCGTTGTTTGGCATAAATTTTTTCCGTCCCTGGATTATTAGTGCATGAGATGGGTTAACAAAAGCTGATTTTAAAGTGCGCCAGATGTTCGGTGGTTTCCAGCTCTTCAACAAGGATTGCCGCTGTCTGTCGCTGGGGGGTGAGCAGGTAGATTTTACTGCCCTCGCTGTAGCGCAAGGGCGGACAGAGCAGGGTCACTTCACCGCTGGGATCTTTCTTGCTCGAGAGAATTATCGCCTGCATAAATTGCCGTTCGGTCTGCTCTTCCCTGGGGTTGCAGCGAATGGCTGCAGGTGTGCAGTTGCGGGCCGGAAACTGCAGGCCGCAGACTGTGTTCAGGGACGGCGAGATATGTTTCCAGCGCACAATGCCCGCCACCCACCTGGGGTTACCCTTGGTACGCACGGCAATGGGTTCGCCGGGTTGCAGTTCATTTTTATCGTCGGCCAGTTCAATACAGGCACCGTTAAGGCTGATATCGGTGCGTATGCCGCGCGTCAGTCGCAGCCTGGGTTTGTTGGTGCGCAGCGGGGTATAGAAAACCGGGTCGCCGGGGTGGCTGTCAATGGGTTCAAAGGAGGTTCCCCAGACATCATCGGTTCTATTGACGCCCCTGACACCTGGTTCCGGTACCGGGAGTTTTTGGCCGCACAGCAACAGAAAATTTTCAAAGGAATCGGTTCGCGACAGCATGCAGATAATCGAAGTAAAGCCGCGGGTGATGGTGACCTCTGCATGATCCCTGATATGGGTTTCCTGGCGTTTTATCTTTTCTCCCCACTGGCGAACCAGGTCTTTAATTACCCGTCGGGAAATACGGTCGGAAAATAGGCTGTCGTTATTTTCATCGAGAATGCTGTTTAGGAATTTGACCAGGTTAAAGGTATCGAGAATGATATTGCCGGAGTGCTTTTCAATCTCATCGGCGTAGACGGCGCCGCGATTACTGGATGGATCTATGGCAAACAGTCCGCCCTTATTGCCCCTGTGCAACTCCGCCAGGGAGGACCAGAAATCCAGTTCGGTGTAGACAAAGCGCAGTTCATAGTTTGAGAAATGATTGGGCCTTGTGCAGTTAAACAGCAACAGCTTTAAATAGACTTTGCTGATCGAGGTGTTGATGCCCATGGGGTTGGCTATATCCAGGTCGGCTATATCCAGCTGCAGCGCCAGCAGGTGCAGTGCGTGCAGTTCACGCCAAAAATAGCTTGGCTGCTGCAGGTAGTGACTAAGGCTGTTGAGCTGGATTTTGGCCAGCACATTGCAGGCGTTAAGGATGCTTTTGGCAAGCGCGGAAACAGCGGTTGTGCTGGTAATATCTGCCTGTTTGCCAAGTTGGTAGATAACCAGTTTGTAGCCTTCGTAAACCTGGCGGATCAGCGCCTGGCCGAGAGAGATTGCCTTGGCAGTATCCTGGTTGAGTTGGGATTGCATCAGGCATTCGGTAGACCGGATCACTGTAGGTGCCAGGCTGTCGAGAATATCCATCTTGGTGTTGGGGTCTATATCCAGCTTTGCTGCTACAGGAAGGGCGCGATAGAGCTCTATGGAGTTATTGGCAAAGCTGGTGGCGGACAGGTTGCCAATCCACTGTTCGGTGGATGCCTTGTCTCGCAGGGTAAAATTTGTGTCGTTGATAAGCTGGTCGGCAATGCCGGGCTTGATGATGTCCAGCAGGGCTGAAATATTATCCAGTGATACAGAAGTCATAAGATTTTATCTGCAGGGCTTTCCGATTGTGTCGCCACTGGGCCATTGAGAAGGGCTGATACAGGGGCGGATGATTAAGTTATATTTTTCTCTCCGTACGTTTTTAAGTGTAGTCAAGTTTCCCGGTTAATCCGGTCAATTCAATAATTTGCCAATCAATACTACAAACTGCTCAATTCCCTGCGTAGTTCAGGTATCATATCGAGCTTTTAGATAATCGAGATAAGATACCCATGGGAAATTTCTCTACCAATGAATTCCGTCCCGGACTTAAGGTGATGCTTGACGGCGATCCCTGTTCGATTTTGGAAAATGATTATGTAAAGCCCGGCAAAGGCCAGGCGTTTAACCGCGTCAAGCTGCGCAACCTGAAGACCGCCCGGGTTTTGGAAAAGACCTTTAAGTCTGGTGAATCCCTGGAAGCTGCCGATGTGATGGATACTGATATGCAGTATCTCTACAACGACGGTGACTTTTGGTGCTTTATGGAGCCAGATACCTTTGAGCAGCACCAGGCAACTGAAAATGCTGTCGGCGATGCGCTGCAGTGGTTGAGCGAGCAGGATATGTGCGTTGTAACTCTCTACAACGGTGCGCCTCTATCCGTGACTCCGCCCAACCATGTTGAGCTGGCGATTGTTGAAACAGATCCAGGCCTGCGCGGCGATACAGCCCAGGGTGGCAACAAGCCGGCGAAACTGAGCACAGGCGCCGTGGTTAAAGTGCCGCTGTTTCTCGATGAGGGCGATGTGATTCGTGTGGATACGCGCACTGGTGAGTACCAGGGTCGCGCTACTGCTAAATAAGCTTTGCTGTTAGGTTTTTTATAACAGCCCTTTTACGCGGATTGAGCTGATGACAGATTGGCAGCCCGGTATTAGTCTCGACAGGCTGCATCAGCGCGGTCGGGTTCTGGCCGAGCTGCGCAGTTTTTTCCAGCAGCGCAATGTGCTTGAAGTGGATGTACCGGTGTTGGCGACAACATCGGTTACCGATCGCAATATAGAAAGTATTGCCGCCCTCCCGGGTGGCTATCTGCAAACCTCTCCTGAATATTTTATGAAACGGCTGCTGGCTGCTGGCAGTGGCGATATCTTCTGTCTTGGAAAAGCCTTTCGCAATGGCGAGGCCGGCAGTCGTCACAATCCCGAATTTACCCTGCTGGAATGGTACCGCTGTGGCTGGGATGAACACCAGTTAATGGCGGAGTTAGGCGAGCTGGTCAGCAGATTAATCGCTGGTACTGTTATTCAAAAATGCAGCTATGCCGATCTATTTATTGAGCACCTGGGACTGGATCCCCATCGGGCTGAGTTAGCCAGCTTGCAAGAACTTGCGGTTAAGGCGGGCTCAAGTGCCTGGTCTGATGAGAGTCGCGCCAACTGCCTCGACCTGTTGTTTAGCCTTGTGATTGAACCGCGGCTGGCCGATGGGCTGGTGCTGGTTTACGACTATCCAGCCTGCCAGGCGGCGTTGGCAAAATGTTACAGGGATTCCCAGGGGCGCAGGGTCAGCCGCCGCTTCGAGGCTTTTCTAAATCGTGTTGAGTTGGCTAATGGCTACTTTGAGTTAACCGATGGGCAGGAGCAGGCCTGTCGTTTTGCCGATGATCAGCAGGCGCGAAAAGTAGCCGGCAAGCCGCCGATGGAGATTGACCAGAACCTGCTGGCAGCCCTGGATTCCGGATTGCCTGAGTGCTCTGGTGTTGCCCTGGGAGTGGATAGGCTGCTGATGCAGGTTGAGGGCGCGACCTCCCTGGACCAGGTGATGCCCTTTAGCTGGGATCGCTGTTAGCTTTTCCTGCCTAGTCGCACTTAAAATAATGATCCATAGTTTGGGATGGTTCTCTGCTTCTGGCATCACCGATGACCGATGCGGGAACGCCGGCAACAATTGCATGGGCCGGAACAGGCTTTAAAACCACACTCGACGCCGCCACCATGGCACCTTCGGCCACTTCTATATTGCCGAGTATTTTTGCCCCAGGGCCAATCAGCACACCTTTGCGGATTTTTGGATGGCGATCCCCGGAGACTTTGCCGGTGCCGCCAAGGGTTACCGACTGCATAATTGAAACAGAGTCTTCGACTACGGCAGTTTCACCAATCACTAACCCCGTGGCGTGATCCACCAGCAGACCGCTGCCAATCTGTGCTGCCGGGTGAATATCCACGGCAAATTTCAGCGAGATACGGTACTGCAGCAGCAGCGCCAGGGAGCGTCGATCTTCCAGCCACAGCTGGTGTGCCGCACGGTAGGATTGCAGTGCCAGGAAACCCTTAAAGTAGAGGAAGGGTGTCAGGTAGAGGTTGCAGGCTGAGTCGCGGGCGACTGTGGCCTGAATATCGGCGGCCACTGCCTGGATAATCTGCTCTGTTGAGAAGGCTCTATCCATCAGTTTGCGCAGCATGGATGCCGGTGCTGCGCTGCTGGCCAGTTTATTGGCCAGATGGTAGCTAAGGGCACCGCCAAGACTCTGGTGATCGAGAATGGTCGATTGGAAAAAGCTCGCCAGTATGGGTTCATCGCGGGCGGCCGTTTGCGCCTCTTGATAAATCTGCTGCCAAATTTTTTCTGGCTGTTGTGGTAATAAGTCCACTGTAGATGAGCTCACTCTGGATAAATTCTCTTTGAATACTGTTGGGGTGCCATTCTGAGTTAATGGCTGCAATTATTCCAGCCTGTTCTCGCCAGGCACCAAATATCTACCCGATCAGCACCTGCATTGATAATTTTGCTGGCAAGGGCATTTGCCGTAGCGCCGGTGGTCATAACATCATCCAGTATGGCAATAGTTTTACCTCTAAGGCTAAACCCTGATTGCGTGCCTATGGCAAAAGCCTCTTTGACACTTCTGGCGCGCTGCTTTTTATCCAGGGTATGCTGGGCCTGACTGTTATTGATGCGCTTGCAGATATCGCCGTGAACCCTGACTGGCGTTTTATGCTGATACAAAAAATAGCTGGATAGCAGATTGCCGATTATTTGGCTCTGGTTAAATCCGCGCCGCGCCATTTTTTTCCAGTGCAGTGGCATTGGGATTACCATTTCTGGCAGGGCTCTGTCTTCCCCTGGTTCCCTGCCCATCGGCTGGTAACTGCGAAGAATGCGCTCTGCCAGCAGTGTAGTCAGCTGTTTGATCTCGGCTGTGTAGGGATCTTTTTTAAAGCGCAAAATAATATTGTCGATCGGTGTCTGGTAGATAAAGGCAGAAATGCAGCGGTTAAAGGCCGGGGGGGTTGACTGGCAGTCCGGGCACAGGGCGCTAGTGGTTAGGGGTTCTGCGCACTGCTGGCATTGCTCCTCCAGCCACGGCAGTTCGCTGACACAGGCGTTGCAGATACATTGGTTGGCGGTTTCCAGCGTGCCGCGACTCATTGAGCAGCGGCTGGGTAGAAGGTGGGGAAGGGCACGGCCAAGAATTGAGTAGTTGTCGGCAGTTGCCATGGCAAACCTCCCTGTTTGCGTTGTAAACAACTTCTTGCCTAAGGGCCTTTCCTTAGGCGCTTATATATTTTTGCTAACGCTATTGAGAATTAACCAACGCTCTGGGTAGGGTCGGCCTCTTCTTCGTCATCTTCATCAATGTTGTTTGCGGCAGTGTCTGGCTGTACCGCTGCCGGGTCATTTTCACCCAGGCCATAGCCCTCACTGAGGATGCCGCCTGGTACGCTGGGGGCATAGTCCCTCGGTGCTTCAAGATCATCTATATCGACCAGGGGTTTGCCATCGGCATCGAACATATTCAGGTCATTGCCGCCGGACTTGAGCAGCTGGCGACCCACTTCCGGGCTGGCCAGGCGAATCGCGCTGCTCGCCAGGTGCTCGTGAATCTGCTTGTAGCTCTGGGCCACATTACTGGTGAGGTGAGAGACGGCAACAAAGTGTTCGGTCACTTCCTGCTGGTAGCGCTTGAGTTTCTGCTCGCTCTTCTCCAGTCTCTTTTCCAGGTCGCGAACAGATTTATCGCCATGCTCAACCTTTTTTGAGAATAGATGGCCGACAGCGGCTCCGATAAGGAAAAACGCTGCTGCAATCAGGATTGAGGTCAATGTTGTCAAATGTATTCTCCTAATAAGCTTTTTATAACCTGTGAGCTGTCGATCTAAGTGTCGCCAAAGGTGGTTCCCGAATCAATGCTTTTAGATTGATTTTTTTAGTTGTTTTAGGGCGCTGTGATAGTTACAGTCTGCCTTTAACCGTTGATCCTAACATATTCGATGTTATCCCCGAAACAGCGTTACCAAAATGATCTGGCGCGACAGGGCTTTGTTGCAGACGATGCCCAGGCCTATGCGGTCGATCAGCTGGACGATCTGTTTCACCGCCTGATTGCGCGCAACAGTGCCAGGAAGGGCGGCCTGCTGGCGAAGTTGTTGCGCTCTTCCCGTCCCTCAGATCGTGCGCCGGAAAAGGGGCTCTATTTTTGGGGTGGTGTCGGCAGGGGCAAAACCTACCTGATGGACAGCTTCTACGAGAGCCTGCCATTTGAAAAGAAGATGCGGATTCACTTTCATCGCTTTATGCGTCGGGTTCACCAGGATCTTGAGCGACATAAAGGACAGGCCAATCCGCTGGATATAGTTGCCGAGTCGATTGCCAGTGAGGCGCGGGTAATCTGTTTTGATGAGTTCTTTGTCAGTGATATCACCGATGCAATGATTCTGGCGCTGTTGCTGGAGGGGCTTTTCGAGCGCGGCGTCACCCTGGTGGCTACCTCTAATATTATTCCCGACCTGCTCTATCGCGATGGGCTGCAGCGCCAGCGCTTTTTCCCCGCTATTGAGCTGCTTAACAAACACTGTGAAGTGGTTAATGTGGATGGCGGCCGCGACTACCGATTGCGCGCCCTGGAAAAGGCCGAGCTCTATTACTCGCCCCTGGGGGATGCGGCGGAGCGGGCTATCAGTGCTACCTTTGACAGCCTGGTGGTGCTCGAGGGGGAAATTAAGCTAAATGTAAGCCTGGATATAGAGGGTCGATTGATTCCCGCCCGCAAGATGGCCGAGGACCTGGTGTGGTTTGATATCTGCGAGGGTCCGCGCAGTCAAAACGACTATATTGAGGTGGCCAGGGAATTTCATTCCGTGGTGATTAGCAATGTTCCCCTGTTCTCTGCGCTGAACGATGATGCCGCCCGGCGCTTTATAAATCTGGTCGACGAGTTTTACGATCGCAGTGTGAAACTGGCTGTATCCGCCGCCGCGCCTATAGATAAGCTTTATACTGGTGGGCGATTGGGCTTTGAATTCCAGCGTACAGAGAGCCGATTACTGGAGATGCAGAGCCGCGAGTATTTAGCTTGCCCCCACCGTCCTTAGGCTTATCTGCAAAAAACTTTAAATTTGCCCTAATCCCCTCTTGTAATAGGCGCAGACCATCATTACAATTCGCACCCTTTTTTGGGATACCCCAAAGCCAGGCAGG
>JBMYPM010000037.1:0-9134 GCA_049600275.1 Porticoccaceae bacterium
TAATGAACCAGCAAATAACAAAACAGATGGCCCGGCCACTCTGGCAACCAGGCGATCAAGAGATCAACTCAACCAATATGCAGCGCTTTACCGAGCAGCTGCAGCGCGATTTTAAGCTTGTATTCAAGGATTATCAGCAACTTCACCAGTGGTCTGTCGACCAGCCACAACTGTTCTGGGAACAGATCTGGCACTTTAGCGATATTCGCTCATCAAAGCTGTTCGAGCAGGTATTGGAGGATGGCGACCAGTTTCCCGGCGCCAAATGGTTTAGTGGCGCCCGCCTCAACTATGCCGAAAACGCCCTGCGCAATCGCAGCGAAAAAATCGCGCTGATCTCAAGATTGGAAACTGGCAGCAGAACTACACTGAGTTACGCCGAGCTCTACCAGCGTGTAGCAGAATGCGCAGCTGCCCTCAGGCAGTCTGGCGTGGTTACTGGTGACCGGGTTGCCGGCTTTATGCCGAATATCCCAGAAACTGTGGTGGCCATGTTAGCCACTGCCAGCATTGGCGCGATCTGGTCATCCTGCTCCCCGGACTTTGGTGTCAATGGCGTTATAGATCGCTTTGGACAGATAAAACCCAAGGTGCTGTTTTGCTGTGATGGCTATTTTTACAATGGCAAAACCATCGACTGTATGCCACGCCTGCAGGAGATCGCCGGTGCAATCGACAGCATCCAACAGCTGGTGGTCGTGCCCCTTAGCTGCAACCAGCCAGTGCTTGAGCAGATACCAACGGCGACCCTCCACAGGGATTTTTTAGTTCGCGAGAACACACCGAAACTGGTTTTTGAGCAACTGCCCTTCGACCACCCGCTGTTTATAATGTACTCCTCCGGCACAACCGGGGCGCCCAAATGTATTGTTCACAGTGCCGGTGGAACCCTGATCCAGCACCTCAAAGAGCAACAGCTTCATACAGACCTTAAACCCGAGGACCGTCTCTTTTACTTCACCACCTGTGGCTGGATGATGTGGAACTGGCTGATCAGCGGTCTCGCCTCGGAAGCAACGCTTGTGCTCTATGATGGATCACCCTTCTACCCCCAACCGGCATCCCTGATCGATATGGCGGAACAGGAGCAGGTAAGCATCTTCGGCACCAGCGCCAAATATATTGCCGCCCTGGAAAAAGCCGGGGTAAAGCCGAGCGAAACCCATAACCTGCAATATTTAAAAGCCCTGCTCTCAACCGGCTCGCCACTCTCCCATGAGAGTTTCCGCTATGTATATCGGGATATAAAAGCTGACCTGTGCCTGGCCTCAATTTCCGGCGGCACCGACATTCTCTCCTGCTTTGTGCTCGGCAATCCCTGCCTGCCGGTCTGGGAAGGTGAGATCCAGTGCCGCGGATTGGGCATGGCGGTAGAGATATGGAATCAACAGGGCCAGCTGGTTACAGAGGAGAAAGGCGAGCTGGTATGCACTAAACCCTTCCCCAGCACACCAATCTATTTTTGGAATGACCCGCAGAATAAAAAATATCTCAACGCCTATTTTGAGACCTATCCGGGTATCTGGGCCCAGGGTGATTATGGCGAAATAACCGAACATAACGGCATGATTATCCACGGCAGGTCTGATGCGGTACTAAATCCCGGCGGCGTGAGAATTGGCACTGCAGAAATTTACCGCCAGGTAGAAAAGCTCGACGAGGTGATCGACAGCATATGCATTGGCCAGGCCTGGGAAGATGATGTTCGCGTTGTTCTGTTTGTGGTACTGCGAGAGGGAATAGAATTGAGCGACAGTTTAAAACAGACAATTCGCAGCACTATTCGCCGGGAAACCACACCGCGACATGTGCCGGCAAAAATTATTGCCGTTGCGGATATTCCGCGAACCATCAGTGGAAAAATTGTCGAACTGGCGGTGCGCAAGGTAATTCACAACCAGCCGGTCAACAATACAGATGCACTGGCCAATCCCGAGGCGCTGGATCAGTATAAAAATATTGCCGAGCTGCAGATTTAGTCTTGCAGTTACAGTTTATCGTAGCGGGCGAGGTTATTAATACGAATCACCGCCTGGACTTCATGAACATATTTTTCCCGCAACTCGGAGTACTCGAGAAGATCCTCTGCCAGTTGATAACCGCTGGCAGCCTTTTCGTCGCTGCGAAGGCTTGCACGTCTGGCACGCAGATCAATATAGGCGCTATGGGTATTGATATTGCGAATATAGGATTCGACGGACTCTGACACGCTGGAGAATTTTGCCACTTCGTGATGGCTGCCAGCATTGCGCCGCAGTGGAACAAGACCGCAGCCTTTCCTGTAACACCACTGGCCAAACAGGTTGTTTCCCTGCACCGCAAAACGCGAGGTTCCCCAGGCAGACTCAATGGCCGCCTGAGCCAAAGCCAGTGATGCCGGCACCGGGTCTACTCGCAGTAACAGCTGCTCGATAATCTCCCTGTCACTGCGCCCCTCTGTATCGACAAAATAATTTTCAGCTATTTTATTAAGCTTTCTGCGCTGGAAAAATGTTAACTGACCTGTTTTTTGTGCGAGCATTTCAAGATCATTTCTATGAGCCGCGACAAGCTGGTTACTCTCCCTGACCAACGGCAACATATAGTCGAAAAAAGCTCTCTTCTTTTTTTGCACCTGGCTGTAACCAGAAAAGTCTGGCAGAGGATTTCTGTCGACAAGTGCTACAGAAAAAGTAACAGCTGTGAGGATAAAGAAACTTAAAATAGCTCTTTTTGAAAACATTATGTATCCGCGAAATAGTTTAGCGCTTAATACTTTTTATAAGTTGATCGGCAACTTTTTCATCGACACTTTTAAGCCAGACCAATTCCGGATACTGTTCACCAGCAGCAGAAAAACAACAGAGCAAAAAGTCTCTTGGATTTTTTCCCCAGCCGTCACTCCCTGCATAAAAAGGTGTCGAGGTATTTGATATCCAGATATCACGTAAATTTCTAACCAGATTTTTTTCTACAAACCTGGATGCCCGTTCTGCGGAAAAATTATTGTTGCCTTCAACCAGCTTATTTAATGTATCTATCATCGAAGACAGTCGGTAAGCCATTTTCCCCGCCGGATGGGGAAGACCTTCCAATAACTTTCTGGCTTTATTTAAATGAAATTCAGACTCTATATAAAGCCTGCGGTGCTCCTCTCCCTGGTTTCCCAGTTCAGACAATGAAACTAGAACATAGTCAGTAAAAGCCTTTTGTATGGCAGCCTCAACTTCTTCTTCGGGCATGCGTTTCAGGCCAAAGGTTTGCACCATTTTGGTGAGTTCACCAGGATTGAAAAGACTTTTTAATTTGAACCTATTGACCAACTGTATAACTCCCGTTTATATTAGCTGTACGCACAGGTATGCGTTAAATACCTCGCATTGATCATGCGTTAAAAGACCACTTATTCCTACTACGGACAATGTCCACAGGAGAAGTGTTATGTCTACAATTAAAAAGTACTATGTATACAGAGGCGTAAGCCAGACTAAAGAACAAAAAGAAGCTCGTAGCAGTAACTCTCATAACGATAGTTTAGCTAAAACCTATCGAGGTTCTCAATACTTTAGTTTACCAAAAGAGCACCATGAAGCATGCAGCCACACCTATCGTGGTACATCCTACACTGCTTAATTGGTTGTATTAGAAATAGGACTATTGACATAAGATCGTCTAGTCTTGAAAAGCCGGGATTTTCCCGGCTTTTTTTTGCCTGTTTTTCAAGACTGAAATTACTTTGTTGCGACCGACTCCTCAACCCGCAGACTTATTCTTTTTAATAAAGTCGCAGAATTCAGGCAGTATAAGAGGCAACCATGACGTGTAGGCATCTGGCCTTAAACTAATTTCCCGCTGCAATTCATCGATATCCACCCAATCAATATCATCCACCTCATCGGGGTTGGGAATAACTTTTCTGGCAGAGCTTTCACCCCAAAAGAGATGGTCTAATTCCCACTCAGTCAAATTATTGCCTACATATTCCCTATATTCGATTTTGGAAAATTTCTGCACAGAAGTGGTAAAACCCAGCTCTTCCTGCAGGCGGGATTCTGCTGAACTAACAATATCTTCACCGGGCTGTGGGTGACTGCAACAGCTATTAGACCAGAGACCTCCTGCATGATATTTGGCGCTGGCACGCTTTTGCATTAGCAGATGACCATCAGCATTGGTTATAAATACCGAGAAGGCCCTGTGACGCTTGCCATGCCCCTGATGGGCTGACAGCTTATCTTCAACACCGAGAATCTCATCGTTCTCATCGACCAGAAGTACCTTGTTTCTATGGCTCAAAAATTCCCCCTGCACTAAATAATCAGTCTATTGCGTAAGTATTTACAATCACCATCGAACTATTTCTGGATAAATCTATTCTGGCAGCCTGCTATGGCAGATAGAGACTTCTCAGAATAAGTGAGTGTTTTTTTTATTTTTATAAAGCACAGACTATAGAACTCTCTATAAATCATCAATGGCTGGGCAGCTCCGGTGAACACAAAGCTTTGCCTGTTACTGAACTTTTGGCCTGACTGAGAGGCAGATAAATTTGCCGCAAAAAAAAACAGCCGCAATAATGCAGCTGTTTTTTTGAAACGTTAAAACCAATTTTGGGAATATTTAATCCTGAGTGTAATAAATATTCTTAATATAGATCTTCCTGTCTGGATTGCGAGTGGTGCTCAGTATTGAAAGAACACTTCCGACATCACTCAGGTTGCCACCATTGTGTAATTCACTCATAGGAATCTTGTAATCAATCCATCTGCTACCCAGTTTTCTGGATGTATTTGGACCAAATTTAACAAAATTATTAACCTGATTATTATCTGCCCAGCGACCGCTCTGATAGCCGATCTGGAAAGAGACTTTGGAGTCACCACGAATGGTCAGGCGCAGATGACCATTCTTAAATTTCGACAGGTTCTCTCCCTTTTTCGCTTGCATTTCAAATCCAGCACCCCAACCCCACTGCGCACCTTCTCGCGTCAGGATTGAAACAACACCTTTAGGTGACATCTCAATACCTACAGTACCTTCCCAGGGGCTCAACTTGATTGGCGCACTTGGATAGGTCATATCGTTGCTGGCAGTAGGCTTCATTTTTCTGTGAGCGATTACATAGGTACCCGCTTTTACCGGCTTACCCGTCTTCAACGCTTCATTAACCGTTGTGATCTTGCGAACCGGCATGGTGCTCTTGAATGGAGGGTTAAGCACATCGCTCAACAGTGCTGTTTCGTCACCACCGTAGCTTTTAACCAGAGGCTTGCCACCGCGGGTCAGGCCGTCAAAACGACCTTCATCAAACATATCCCAGAGAGCGTACTTCAGTTCATTGTTCAACCTGACAAAACCAAAGTGGTTTTCTGAGCCGCCCGGGTTGCTGGCATGCTTCCACTGCTCATCAAAGCCCTCGAAGTAGAACAGGGAAATACCGGCAGAATCAGTCCACTCACGCATAAAGTCGTAATAGAGTCGGCCTTTATATTCATCGGCCGCTTTTGAACCGCTATCACCGTAAGAGATATTGTCAAAGGAAGCCCAGCCTGTTTCACCAATATGGATAGGCTTCTTAACGCCCAGGCTAGCGACATAATCGACAACGCCCTGGTACTGGGACTGTGCATATTCCACAGCGCGCTTCATGGTACCTGCCATCATCTCTGGTCTTGGTAGCTCTTCTTCATGGGGAAGAACGCCCCAGTAATCCTGATTGTAGTAGGAGTCATGGAAAGGATAGGTGTGAGCCGAAATAAAATCGACCGCCTTAACCAGCTTTTCAAGATCTTTGGTGTGGTACTGCTTGGCTTTACCACCCCAGGACTCGTAGTTATCGGAACTGGTAATCCAGACATCTCTGGGCAGACGCTTTTTCTTCTTCAATGCCTGCAGGTGATTTACCCACTTGAGAATTGTCTTAGGGAATACAAAGTAGCTAGTAGCCCACTGCACCATTGCCTCGTTACCAACGGCAATCGCTTTTACAATATCCGGGTACTGGTTAGCCAGCTCTACAGCTTTGTTAATTTCAGCGGTGTTATTTTTAACATTACCTTGGGTGTGATCGACGTTATCGCCCCAGGAGCCTTTAGCTTCAACCCAGGCACCGAGCATCACATACATCTCAAAGTCAGGGTCTTCCTGCTTTAGCTGGTGGATGGCCTGAAGAAGTCGCTCGGCCATCAGGTATTGCGAGGTGTTGTAGGTACGCAACAGTTTGACGCCCATAGCCGAGAGTATTTTCATATCCTCAGTCAGATCTTCAACGCTTGGCTGTTCATCTCTGGAGATACCGCGATAGCCGCCATAGGACATCGCCGGATAGTTTGGGTTGCCAAATATTTCGGCTGCCGATGGTCCGTTATCCGCTTTGGACTTGCTTAGTGCAGAGCCACTGGCGAACAGGAAACTAACAGAAAGAATAAGTACAAAAAACTTTGGGAATTTAATCACAGTTATAAATAACCTTTGTTTGGTGGATAAAGCTTTGCGAATAAAGCTTGGTGAATAATATTTTATAGTTATGTGGTGTGATTATATGACTCACCCCTACTTTTATCAAAGTGATCATTGAATTGTACCGCCTGATTTATCGAATAAATTTTCAATTGGCCATATATTCGAACAATGAACATTATTATCGCCTTGTTCTCACCGGGTGAAAAACCCATAATCCCCGGCTCGAAAAAGGAACCCATCAATGAATCCCCGCAAAGTCGAGCTTATTAAACAAGCGCAAAACTACCAGTTAACTGTCGACGGGAAACCGTTCTATATCAAAGGCGCCGGGCTTGACCTTGGCATTGATAATATCAAATCCCTTGCCAGCTACGGCGGCAATGCGTTTCGCACCTGGCGCGTAGAAAATGGTGAACGATCGGGACTTGAGATACTTAACGAGGCGCATCAGCACGGCCTGATGGTCTGCATGGGCCTGGAAGTGGCGCGCGAACGACATGGTTTTGACTACGATGACGATGAGGCGGTCGCGCAACAGCTGGCACAGATTAAGCAGGATATATTGGCGCTTAAGGATCATCCCGCGCTATTGATGTGGGGTATTGGCAATGAGTTAAATCTTCGCCATACCAATCCAAAGGTCTGGGATGCGGTCAATGACCTGTCGAAGATGATCCACGAGGTAGACCCCAACCACCCGACGACAACCATGCTGGCCGGTGCTGAGCCGGAGGATATTAAGCTGGTAGCGAAACGCTGTACAGATGTCGACCTGCTGTCTTTCCAGGTCTACGGTGAAATCGACCAGTTGCCGCGCTTTTTGTCGGAAAGTAAATTTACCGGGGCTTACACAGTGTCAGAGTGGGGAGCCACAGGGCACTGGGAGTCTCCCTGCACAGACTGGAAGAGACCGGTTGAGGCTAATAGCAGTGAGAAGGCCGAGTCCTATAAAGAGCGGTACCTTAACTATATCGCCGCAGATGCGGCTCAATGTATTGGTTCATTTGTATTTCTGTGGGGACAGAAACAGGAGCGCACACCAACCTGGTATGGGGTGTTCCTGGAAAATGGCCTGCCTATGGGTGCCGCACAGGTTATGCAATATCTGTGGACTGGCGAGTGGCCAAAGCATCGCGCACCGGTTATATTTTCGTTGACTATTGATGGCTCAATCGCCTCCGACAGCGTTCACCTAACGCAGGATAAACGCTATGTTGCAGCAGTTTCTATCGACAGCCAGAGCGATCAACCGCTGAGTTACCGCTGGGAAATTATGCGTGAGGTCGACAAGGATGTGGAAAGTGATGGCGGTGATTTTGAGCCTACTCCCGAGGTGGTTTGGCAGTCGGATGGAGGCAACTGCGACCAGATCCAGTTTAAGCCGTCGAGTCCCGGGGAATATCGCTTCTATCTGTATATTGAGGATAACCACGGCAATGCTGCTACCGCGAACATCCCGATTTTGGTGGAACCGCAGGTGACCGATAAGGCCGCGAAACTCAACAGAGACCGGTGATCACTCCATTCATCGACCAAATACACTATCTTCATCGCAAACGAGTATGTTTAGATGGCTGATCCTGTTATGTTTTTTGAATCTCAAACCACAGGATTTAAGGGTCTGCAGTATGGCACCCAGAGACCTTTGAAGAGAGCCCGACTTGGGGGTTGGGCAGGGTATTAAAACTAATAATAACTGCGGAAAAACCAAATTATGGCTAATAATAATTTACAAGACGCCACGCAAAACAAGAACCAAATTCCACTCAATCAGAAGGTTGCCTTCGGTGTTGGTATGCTCGCGAACCAGATGTTCCCTGCCGCACTGGGTATCTTTATGGTTATTCTGGTTCAGAGCCTGGGTATGAGTCCTGTCCTATGGGGACTGATTTTCTTTATACCCAAGCTGGTCGATGCGATTACCGATCCACTGATGGGTTTTATCTCTGACCGCACTGTATCGCGCTGGGGTAAACGTCGCCCCTATGTGTTTATCGGTGCGATTGTCTCGGGTCTCTCCTACATGATGATGTGGCAGCTCTCCGCAGAAAATTCCGAGATGTATAATTTCTGGTACTTCCTTGGCTGGTCGTGCATCTTCTTTATCGGTATGACTATCTTCAGCGTTCCCTATGTGGCTATGGGTTACGAGATGAGCAGTGATTTCCATGAGCGCACGCGCCTGATGGCTGTGGCTCAGTGGATTGGCCAGTGGGCTTGGGTTATTGCTCCCTGGTTCTGGATTGTGCTCTACGATCCCGATTGGTTTGCTTCGGCGACTGAGGGTGCGCGATACCTGTCTATCTGGGTTGGCGGTGTCTGTATGGTGCTGGCTCTGGTTCCGGCTTTCTTCTGTACATACACTAATACTGAGCTGTCGGATGAGCAGCAGGCGGCTGAACAGAAGACTCTCAGAGAGACTATGGGCGAGTTTGTTCAGGGTATTGTGATTACTCTGCGTAACAAGCCTTTCCAGAAAATCTGCCTGGCGACGTTCCTGATCTTTAATGCCTTTAATATGGTGGCGGGTTTCTCCTGGTTTATTATCGTTTACTACATGAACGGCGGTGATCCCGGACAGGCTGGTACCTGGCCTACTCTGTTTGGCTGTATTTCTGCGCTCTGTACCTGCTTCCTGGTGATTCCTATTGTTAACTGGTTCTCCCAGAAGTTTGGCAAGCGTTTGGCGTTCC